>NZ_JBFTMK010000248.1:0-6991 GCF_056396965.1 Pseudomonas sp. 05N434 | reverse complement strand
TTTCGAGTAGCCTTTTTTGATGTTTGGTTGCGGGAGCCGGATTTGAACCGACGACCTTCGGGTTATGAGCCCGACGAGCTACCAGACTGCTCCATCCCGCGTCTGTGTGTCGGCATTCTACAGAGGATCGCCGGGCTGTCAACCTTCAATCTCGGTAAAATCTGTTCCTGTTCAATCGCTTAGGTGAAAGCAGGGGGTGTGGATCGGGCTGAAACGCAGGCAGGGCAAGGCTTTTGGCTCTATCGGTAGGTGGCTTTCGATTGAGAAAATAAATTCCTCCGGTACTTTTCCTACCGCTTGAAAAGAAGATTCAGACTACTGGTGCTATATACAGGTGTCAGTGAGATACTGCCGGTACGACACGCCGATACTTCATTTCTTCGCCATGAACACCGCTTTTATATGACGCAGCGAAAAATCATCCACGTCGATTGTGACTGCTTCTATGCCGCCATCGAGATGCGTGACGACCCGCGCCTGGCCGGTAAGCCTTTGGCGGTGGGCGGCTCGGCGGATCGGCGTGGGGTGATTGCTACCTGTAACTATGAAGCTCGGGCGTATGGCGTGCGCTCGGCCATGTCTTCCGGACATGCCTTGAAACTGTGTCCGGACCTGACCATCGTCAAGCCGCGCATGGAGGCCTATAGAGAAGCGTCGAAGGAAATACATACGATCTTTCGCGATTATACCGACCTGATCGAGCCGCTTTCCCTGGACGAGGCTTACCTCGACGTGTCGGAGAGTGCGCATTTTGGTGGCAGCGCCACGCGAATCGCCCAGGATATTCGTCGCCGGGTGTCCAATCAGTTGCACATCACCGTGTCGGCCGGTGTGGCGCCGAACAAGTTTCTTGCCAAGATCGCCAGCGACTGGAAGAAGCCCAATGGCCTATTTGTGATCACGCCTGATCAGGTGGACGACTTTGTCAGCGGCTTGCCGGTGAGCAAACTGCATGGTGTTGGCAAAGTGACCGCTGACAAACTGGGCAAGCTCGGCATCATCGATTGCGCGCAATTACGCGAGTGGAACAAATTGGCGCTGGTGCGTGAATTCGGCAGCTTCGGCGAGCGACTCTGGAGC
The DNA here is from genome assembly GCF_056396965.1 of Pseudomonas sp. 05N434. Classification (NCBI taxonomy): domain Bacteria; kingdom Pseudomonadati; phylum Pseudomonadota; class Gammaproteobacteria; order Pseudomonadales; family Pseudomonadaceae; genus Pseudomonas; species Pseudomonas sp. 05N434. The sequence continues at coordinate 5,911 of NZ_JBFTMK010000248.1, read as the reverse complement.
CTGGCCCGTGGGATCGATGAGCGGTTGGTGCACAACGACAGTCGTCGGCAGTCGATCAGCGTTGAAAACACCTATGACGTGGACCTGCCGGATCTGGTGAGTTGTCTGGATAAATTGCCGGAGCTGCTGGAGTCCCTGAATGGCCGAATGGCGCGGATCGACAGCAGCTATCGCCCGGGCAAACCGTTCGTCAAAGTGAAATTCCACGATTTTACCCAGACTACGTTGGAGCAGGCCGGGGTAGGGCGGGATCTGGGGAGTTATCAGCTGTTGTTGACCCAGGCCTTCAATCGCGGCGGGAAACCGGTGCGGTTGTTGGGGATTGGGGTGAGGCTGGAGGATTTGCGGGGCGGGTTCGAACAGTTGGAGTTGTTTGAGCGGTGAGATTTTAAAATCAAAAGATCGCAGCCTTCGGCAGCTCCTACAGGGTGTACTCCATCCAATGTAGGAGCCGTCGAAGGCTGCGATCTTTTAATAGGCCTTAATTCGGCCCCGGATCCGCCACCAGTCGCCCGGCATCCTTGGTCAGTGACTTGAGGAACTCAGCCTGCAACTCGGGATCGTTGCGGGTCAGTTCGATCAGGCTCTGTTCCAATTCGCTGGCTTCTTCTTCCAGACCCAGTTCCGACAGGCGCTTGACCCGGTGCACCCACTGGCTCACCTCGTCGTCTTCGAGATCGTCGTAAATCAGCCCATGGGCTTCGAGCAGCTTGCCGCGCAAGTTGTTACTGATCGCCAGTGACGAGTTGGTGTGCACATCGTCCTTGTTGTCCTCGACACTGATCTGCAGCTTGCCCAGATGATTGAGGTCATGTTCGGCGAACGGGCTGTCCAGCAGGTTCAGGCGCAACACACCGTTGCGGTCGGTGCTCAGCTCGAACGTGTCCTTGCCGGCCTTCACCTGCACCGGACGCTCGCTCCAGGGCAGACTCGAGTATTCCGTGCGCTTGTCACGCTGGACTTCGTCGATGCCCGCCAGGTTCTGCTGCGCGCGACCGTGAGACTGCACGTTCATGAACGGGTTGAGCCCGGCAAAACCATAGCTGAGCCAATCCTTCGTCACGCTGTCCGGCAGATTACCGAGGGCGAACACGTTGACCACGTTCGCACCGATGCCTGCCACTACGGCCACCGCCCCCAGTGGGATCTCATAGATCTCCCTCCAGGGTTGGTAAGGCGTGTAGCGGTCATAGTGGCGTGTGACTTCGAACTCGGTGACTTCGAAGGTCTTCTGCTCGTGGATTTTCACCCGGCGTTGCGGCAGCTCCAGCACTTTGGGCTCGCCGACATCGATCTGCAGGCTGTGATCGAGCAACTTACGCTCGACCCGCTCCTCGTGCTCGCTGCGTTGTGACATGTGATTGGCACAGCCGCTGACCAGCAGGGTGCCGCACAGGGCGGCACCACCGAGGCCTAAGGTGTTTCGCTTGAACATGACGTCTCTATCTGGTGTCAGCGGCGGATACGGGCCTGGAGGAAAGACAGCACGTCAGCAACCGGCAGCGCTTGCGCCTCGGCTTCGGTACGGCTCTTGTATTCCAGATTGCCGTCGGCGAGGCCGCGGTCACTGACCACGATCCGGTGTGGAATGCCGATCAGCTCCATGTCCGCGAACTTGATGCCCGGGCTGGTTTTCTTGTCGCGGTCGTCCAGCAGCACGTCGAAGCCGGCGGCAGTCAGTTCTGCGTAGAGCTTGTCGGTGGCTTCGCGAACCTGTTCGGTTTCGTAGCGCAGCGGTACCAGAGCAATCTGGAACGGGGCCAGAGCGTCGCTCCAGATGATCCCGTTCTCGTCGTTGTTCTGTTCGATGGCGGCAGCTACTACGCGGGATACACCAATGCCGTAGCAGCCCATTTCCAGGGTGACCGGTTTGCCGTTCTCGCCCAGCACTTCGCACTTCATCGCTTTGCTGTACTTGTTGCCCAGCTGGAAGATGTGCCCGACTTCGATGCCGCGCTTGATTTCCAACGTGCCTTTGCCGTCAGGGCTTGGGTCGCCGGAGACAACGTTGCGCAGGTCGGCAACGGTCGGAACCGGCAGATCGCGCTCCCAGTTCACGCCAAAGTAGTGCTTGTCGTCGATGTTGGCACCGATGCCGAAGTCGCTCATCAGTTCGACGGAACGGTCGATGATGATCGGCAGCGGCAGGTTCAGCGGGCCGAGGGAGCCGGCGCCGGCGCCAATGGCGTCGCGCAGTTCGGCTTCGGAAGCCATGACCAGCGGGCTGGCAACGCCAGGCTGGTTGGCGGCCTTGATTTCGTTCAGTTCGTGGTCGCCACGGATGATCAGGGCAATCAGCTTGCCTTTCTCTTCAGCGTGCACCACCAGGGTCTTGATGGTTTTTTCGATCGGCAGGTTGAAGCCTTCGACCAGTTGCGCAATGGTCTTGGCGTTCGGCGTGTCGACCAGACGCAGCTCTTCGGCAGGCAGTGGACGAGAGGTTTCCCGCGGTACGGCTTCGGCTTTCTCGATGTTCGCGGCGTAGTCGGAACCGTTGCTGAAGACGATGTCGTCTTCGCCGGACTCGGCCAGTACGTGGAACTCGTGGGAACCGGCGCCACCGATGGAGCCGTTGTCGGCTTCAACCGGACGGAATTTCAGGCCCAGGCGGGTGAACACGTTGCAGTACGCCTGGTGCATGCGGTCGTAGGTGACCTGCAGCGATGCCTGGTCGGCATGGAACGAGTAGGCGTCCTTCATGATGAATTCGCGGCCACGCATCAAACCGAAGCGTGGGCGGATTTCGTCACGGAATTTGGTCTGGATCTGATACAGGTTGATCGGCAGCTGTTTGTAGCTGCTCAACTCGTTGCGCATCAGGTCGGTGATGACCTCTTCGTGAGTCGGGCCGGCGCAGAAGTCGCGACCGTGGCGATCCTTGAAGCGCAGCAATTCAGGGCCGTATTCTTCCCAGCGACCCGATTCCTGCCACAGCTCAGCCGGTTGAGTGCTCGGCATCAACACTTCGAGAGAACCGGCGGCGTTCATTTCTTCACGCACGATGGCTTCGACCTTGCGCATCACTCGCAAGCCCATCGGCAGCCAGGTGTACAGGCCCGAGGCGAGTTTGCGGATCATGCCGGCGCGCAGCATCAGCTGATGGCTGATGACGACCGCGTCGGAAGGCGTTTCTTTCTGTGTGGCGAGCAAAAATTGACTGGTGCGCATGGTTGGCCGTTGTCGGTTGCTGATAACGAGAAGTAATGGGGCATTGTACGGGCGAGATCTGCTGGCGTACAGGCGTGCGGCCGGCTGTGTGGCTGGAGGGCGAGAATCTGCTCGCCCTCTGCGTCCTGTATCAAAGAGGCTGCGATTCTTCCGTGACCGGGGTCTGAGCCGGTTCAGGTGTCGGGGTCGGACCGGCACGGCGGTTTTCCTGGAACCAGTGCAAGGCGATCAACAGCAGCGTCGGAACGCCCAGCAGGGCAGTGATCAGGAAGAAGTTGTGGTAGCCGAATTTTTCCACCATGACCCCTGAATAGCCGCCGATCAGGCGAGGCAACAAGAGCATGATCGAGCTGAGCAGGGCGTACTGGGTCGCGGAGAATTTGAGGTTGGTCAGGCTCGACAGGTAAGCGACGAACGCCGAAGTCGCCAGGCCCGAGCTGAAGTTGTCCAGGGAAATGGTGACGATCAGCATCCGCAGATTGGCGCCCATGTCCGTGAGCATCAGGAACAGCAGGTTAGTGGCCGCCGATGCGGCACCGCCGATGAACAGAATGGGCAGAATGCCGAAGCGCACGATGAGCAGGCCGCCCATACCGGCGCCGACCAATGTCATGATCAGGCCGAAAATCTTGCTGACACTGGCAATCTGATCCTTGGTGAACCCTTGGTCGATGTAGAACACGTTGGCCATCACGCCCATGACCGTATCGGACATCCGGTAGGTGGCGATCAGCCCAAGCAGCAGCAGGGCTTGCCAGCGGTAACGCAGAATGAAGTCGTTGACCGGCGTCAGCACCGGCGCCAGGCCACGGCGGCCCATGGCCGACAAGCACAGGGCGGTGAGCGTGGTATAGAGGATTGCCCGCAGGAATGCGCGGTCTTCGAGCAACAGGTCGAGCAGGCTGACGCCGTTGAATAGCACGCTGGCGAAGTCGGTGTTGTAGAACTGGGTGAACATGGCCGGTACGGACACCAGCAGTACGATCAGCACGAACACCGACGCCAGCTGGTGCACGAAGCTGTAGCGTCCGGCCTGAAGCTGAGTGCGCAGTGGCACCGGCGGTTCGCGCATGAAGAAGGAGGTCAGCAGCGCCGGGATCATCAAGATGCCGAACAGCAGATAGGTGCCAGTCCACGCCGCATGTTTGTAGTTGAAACCGGTGGAGCCGAAGCCTTCGGCAAAAAACAGCGCGCCCGCCGTTGCCAGCAGGGCCGCGACCCGATAACCGGCCATGTAGCTGGCCGCCAGTGCAGCCTGGCGGGTATCGTCGACGATTTCCAGGCGATAGGCGTCGATGGCAATGTCTTGCGTTGCCGAAGCAAAGGCGACTACCACAGCGATGGCGATCAGCCAGGACAGGTGTTTTTGCGGGTCGCAGAAACCCATGCCGATCAGGCCGAGGATCACCAGTGCCTGGGCCAGCACCAGCCAGGAGCGTCGTCGGCCCAGCTTGCCGAGCAGGGGTAGGCGCCACTGGTCGAGCAGCGGGGACCAGACCCATTTAAAGGCGTAGGCCAGGCCGATCAGGCTTGCATAGCCGATGGTTTCGCGGGCAACACCGGCCTCGCGCAGCCAGACTGAAAGCGTCGAAAACACCAGCATGTAGGGCAGGCCGGCGGCGAAACCAAGCAGCAACAGCACGAGCGTCGAGGGGCTGGCATAGGCGGCGAGCGCGGCGCGCCAGGTTTTACGGGGCATGGGCTGGAGTCTGCCTCAAGAATTACGGAAACAAAGCGCGCACTCTAACCGCTGTGCTCTACCGGGCGCCAGCCATGGCGCTGAATATCAACACGATTGTTCAGAACACTGATGCCTTCCATGCGCAATCGGGCCCGCTGTTCATCCCCTGAAGGGCTGCCTGCAGGCAGGCTGATCCGACCGCCGGCACCCAGCACGCGATGCCAGGGCAATTTAGTGTCACCGGGCAGTTGGCTCAATGTTCGCCCGACCCAGCGGGCGGCGCGACCCAGTCCCGCCAGTTCGGCGAGCTGACCGTAACTCACGACTTTGCCCTCGGGCACTTGTGCCAGGGTCAGGTAGAGCGCCGTGCGTCGGATTTGCGCTGCGCTTTCGGTTTCAGCGGTTGAGTCGGTCACGTCCGGGTTCCTGAAAAAAATACGCATTGACCGTCTGTAGGGTAAATCCTGGATTGTCAGTTGAGAAATGAACTCAATAGAAATAGCCGGGTCAGTCCTTGCCAGGGCCTTATTTCCAAGAATAATGCCGATTTTTTTTCGCAAAGTTGAGCTTTTGATTCGCTTATGTTGCCCAGAACCTTACTGTGCCTCGCTGTCGTCAGTGCATCCACTCCCTTGCTCGCCGATACGGTCTGGTTGAAGAACGGTGACAAGCTGAGCGGCAAGATTACGCTCTTCGATGGCGGCAAGCTGTTGATCCAGACCCCGTATGCCGGTGCGGTTCCGATTGACTGGAAAGAGGTCAAAACCCTGGAAAGCGATCAGCAAATGTTGGTCAAACAGGATGCTTACACTGGCGAGAAGGCCAAGTCGCTGCATGCGGCGGAGGACGGCAAGGTCATCCTGGCCAACGGCGATGGCCCCAAGACTGTGGAGTTGGCCAGCATTCAGCAGATGCTCAAGCCCAAGCCGGTGGTCGAGGATTTGGTGTGGAAGGGTAATGTCGACATGGCCCTGGATTATCGGCGGGCCGAAAAAGATACCGATGATTATGATGTCGGCTTCAAAACCAGCGCGCGTCATGGTCGGTGGCGTCATACGGCGG
>NZ_JBFTMK010000247.1:0-10902 GCF_056396965.1 Pseudomonas sp. 05N434 | reverse complement strand
CGCTAGCACCGCACCAATTGCGGGCAAGCCAATGGCCGGGCCGGACATGCTTTCTGATCTGGAAGCTCGCCGGGGTGGGGTATTTCCATGCAGATGCCAAGAGTGATCTCCATATGTGTGTATTTTTTTATAAGTTTTTTATCCATGCCCATATTAAGAAAAAAGATGTAAAGAGGGCTATCGCGCCCACCATCCTAAGCATGTTCAAGTAGTTGTTTGATCTAACCAGGGTCTTGAGTGGGTGGTTTTTTGATGCGTATGCCCAGTCAGCCACTTTTATTGCAATTTCTCGGGTTTGCTCGAGAAAAAACAAGCACATTACTCCTACTGAGAACAGTATAATAATCAATAATAACAATCCGACGCTTTTCATTCTCACCATCCTGATCCAGCCTTCCCAGCCTCTTGGGAGGAATAATTGTAACTAGCACCTAGTTGAGGCGAAATCAATCCAACCCCTGTTGCAAACCCATTACCTGGTGACCACGTCTCAGAAATCCCCCCCAGAAACCAGCAGCAGCGTTAACTCCATTTCCCGACAAGAAGTTATTGAGCTGATTTTCTATAGCGTTACATGACTGGTTTATCCAGTTTGCAGTAATGCTTCCAGTTATAATGTTAGCAGACTTTCCAAGTTCTGCACCTAATACGCTCCCGTACCAGTTCCCATATCGATCTAAACTAGCAGTTCCCGATCAGCCAAAATACGTGTCCGTTATTGGATTTGGAATTGCGATATTTATATTTACTGCGAGGAAGTCTGGAAGACGCCATAGCCCTAAAGGGTCAATGTAAGAAACCGGATTCCCGCCAACATAACCATACGTATTAATCCCCCCCCCGCAAGTCCAATCGGATCTCCCGAGATAAACCGTCCAAAGCCTGGAGAGTAATACCGTGCCCGATAATAATAGACACCCGTGCCATCATTTTCCCGCCCGGTGTACTGCTGGCTGTTGGTACTGGCGGAGCCGGGGCTGCTGGTTTGGCCATAAGGGTCATAGGTGTATTGCGTGGTGAACGCGCCAGTGCTGTCGGTAAGCGCTTGGGTTGAACCCAGCGCATCAGTCAAGTAGCTGTAGGTGTTGCCGCTGGCCTCGGTGCGGCTGAATACTTCGTCCAAACCGCCCGTAAGGAGATTGGCCTGTACCGTGGGGGTGACAGTACCGGTCAGCTCTTGCACCAGATTGACACCGTCGAAGACATAACTGGTGGTCTGGCCGGAAATTGTCTTCTGGCTGCGCCTGTTGGCCGCGTCATAACTGAAACTCCCGGATACGGTTCCCGTGAGCGTGCTCAGGCGCTGGCGCGAATCCCAGGTGTAAGTGTTGCTGCCGTCACTGGTCATATTGCCGTTGGCGTCATACAGCAAGGAGGCACCGCTCCATGCCGTCAACTGGTTAGATAAACGCCACCAAATCGGTTTTTCCAGGGGCGTCAGAACCAGAGGGCGACTGGCTTGGATGAGCTGTTTTGTCGTGTCCATAGCGATAACGATCAAATGCAGAGTTACCAGCCACTAGGGTGCGTTCGTAGGCCGCGATGGCTTGTGCAACTTGCGTGGCCATTAACGTCTCAGGGGAGGCCGCATACACCTTCTCGAAAGCCGCAACATACTGAATGTCCTGCCGAATGGTATGGAGTAACTGCGCCTCATCATTCACGGCGTGTTCGATCGGGTTAAAGAGGGGATCCGTAGCCTGCGACTTGAGGCTGTCACGGCGCCCGTCCCAGAACTGAGTTCCGGCAATAGCCGCATTGACGAGGGTAGGTGTGTTGCGTGTTCCAAGCTGGCGATGGATGCCCTGGGCGCGCGGCAAACCGTCGATGAAGCCTCGTTCGGGATTATGGCAAGAGGCACAGCTGATCGAGCCGTCAGCACTCAGACGCTTGTCAAAGAACAGCGTTTTGCCAAGCTGGATTTTTTCCACCAGATGCTCAGGTGACGAGGCATCTGGTATGGGCGGAAGCCCCAGCAGGTTATCTACGGCTTGCTCCGTACAAGACGCCGATAATCCGGGAAGAGAGTCAGCCATAACCGTGCCGGCAGGCAACAGCGCCAGGCACATGCTCAGGCAATGCATGCTGCGCATGTTCAGTTACTGGTACTTAGCGGGCTGAAATCGGGAGCCGGGATGCCAGAGGAGGGAAGCAGCGTGTTTCGTATCAATACAATGGCGAATGCTCAGCATTTGCTGCCGAGACTTTAGACCTGAAGCCACCATAAGCACCTCCCTGTGAACCGGAGCCACATTGGGCTCGTCGTACACGTCGTATGCACAGCGGTTGGAACACTTGTGTGTTCACGATGGGGTCTTCATTCCATGACCTTGGGGGAGATCGAACGTCCGCGATCCCGAGCATCCAGCACGAGATGACAGTAGTACAGGGTTTGAAAACTTGCCAATGGGACTGGAAAGCGACCGGTCAGGATGGCTTTCTGCAGTCGAGGATTTCGCGGGTTTGCGCTTTCCCCTCGTTGACTTTGTCGCGAAGCGTTAACAGGCCCTGGGTTACGGGCAAAGAAGCTGTCGTCGTTGATGTGGATGCCAACCCTGAGCGGACACTCGTCAATGTCCGTCAGGGTCGAAAGCTGCTTGCTCCGCTATTGAAGCGGAACATACACGTCAGTTTGCCATTGATCCTGCGGCGTCTCGGGATAGACGCTCAGGTAATTGAAGAACAGCGGGTGGTCACGGAGTTCCTCGCCACTGGCAGGAAGCCAATCGCGGTAAATCGGATAGATCGTTTCGCCGATGTGATCCGGTGACCCCGTATGTCGCACCACGACGCAGCGACCGCCAGGAATGACGATCTCGCGCACGCCGAACTCATTCGGCGCCACAGCCTCGTGAATCTCGCCGCAGATGGCGAAGCGGAATGCTTGTGCAGGTGTCGTGTCGGGGTTGCCATAGGGAATGCCAAAGCTGCGACTCGATGCCACCGGCGACTGTCCGCTCTGCATGCGCCACTCGATGAACTTGCGCACGCTCTCATTGACGAGCCCGGGTGGTCCGCAGTGCTCAAGCGCTGCGACCCTGACTTCTGGGAATTCCACGATTCGTACTTGCATGATGATAGTCCTGGAAAAATGAGGGATTGCGAATACCGCATTCCAGACCTGCCAGTTCGGTTCCTTCCTGAACGCACTCGGGGTCATGCCGAACGCCCGCCTGAACGCCCTGCAAAATGCCTCGGGGCTTTCAAAGCCGGCACCGAGTGCCGCGTCCAGTACCGAGTGATCAGCGAGGGAGGCCAGGCGATGTGCCGCGCGTCGTAGCCGCATCAGTTGCACATAACGTGAGACCGGCACACCCGCGAACGCGCTGAATTGTCGATGGAAGTGAAACACCGAAAAGTTCGCCACATGACTCAACGTCTTCACCGACAAGTCACCTTCAAGATTGGCATCGATGTAGGCGAGTACGGCGTTGAAGCGTTTTGTGTAGGCGAAGTTGCTCGGCATGTCAGACACTGGGAAAAGGCTCCTGGAAGTACGGTCGGCAATAGAGTCGACTATAGCGGTGTAAACGCGCCTAGCCGCGTTTGCTCAAGGTATGTTTTGGGTTGGCCAATGCGATCTCTTCCACCATGAGACACCGTATACCCAGTCCGATCACTTCTGATCGACTGTTGCTGTCGTTGTGAGGGCAGCAATTACCCCCAGGCAATCATCGAGAAGAGACCCGACAAGGGTGCGCTAAAGTTATGCGGGTCATCGATCAATTGTGATCCGCTGTTCGCGCTGCTTCCGTCTCTGGAGGGCCCAATGCCGCCCATCATCACATGCCTGGTGGCGCTGTCTGTTCTTGGCCTGACTCCTGTAGTGCAAGCCCAGACTAACGCCTGCCCACCTGGCGAGAAACAAGTACCCCAGCGTCCTTGATGCCGCGCACTACAAAGTGAGCGACAACGGCCAATTCAGCGCCGCCACTTCCATGCTGCAAAACCCCGACGTCGGTGCCGTGACGCTGATCGACATCATCCTCTTCCGGGACACTCAAACCGCAGAACAGGACATCGCGCTCTGGGCTCACGAACTGAAGCACGTGCAGCAGTTTCGGGAATGGGGGGTAGAAGGATTTGCCCAGCGCTATACACAAGATTTCAATGCTGTGGAGGCGCCGGCTTATGCCATACAGGCTGAAGTTCGACGGTCGGTGCGGGGAGGGACTCAATGAAGGGTAGCGAAGCCGCCTGACATTACAGGCATAAAGCAGTCATTATTGGCTGAAAGCAGCCTGTCAGTTAGGGAAGAGTTGAATGGTGTTCAGGGTGATGGTGGTCGGTGGCTACGGAAACTTCGGTAGCATCGTTTGCAGGCATTTGGCGGTAATGCCAGATGTGGAACTGGTGATCTCGGGCCGCGATCCACACAAGTTGCAGCGCAAAGTCGATGAGTTGAAAAGCCAATCGGGCACTGTCGCCGAAAGTTGGTGCGGCAATGCCATGGGCACTGAGTTCAAATCCGTTTTGCGCTCGATGGACATCCAGTTGGTCATCCATACTGGCGGCCCGTTTCAGGGGCAATCCTATGCGGTCGCCGAGAGCTGCATCGAGGCTGGCGTGAACTACTGCGACCTGTCTGACTGCCGAACCTTCGTCAACGGCGTTGGCGTACTCGATGCCTTGGCGAAACAGGCAGGAGTGGCGATCCTCAGTGGCTGCAGTTCGGTGCCGACGCTATCGTCAGCCATCATCGATCAGCAGCGCTATCGCTTCAGTCGTATCGACTCGATCGAGCATGGCATTTCCTCTTCGGCGAAGATGCCGGGATTGTCGACCGTCGAAGGCGTACTCGCCTACGCAGGTAAACCGATCAGGCAACTCAAGAATGGCAAGGTGCATGAAGTGTCGGGTTGGCAGGATCTGACGCTGCGCAAGATGCCGCATCTGGGCACTCGCGTGCTGGCCAATGTCGATGTGCCGGACATGGATATTTTCGCCAGCCGCTATGGCGCGCAAACCCTGAGCTTCAAGGCCGGCGCGGGCTTGAAACTTGGTGGTGTCGCCAACTATCTGCTGGCTCAGGCGTTGAAGATCGGGCTGGTTCGCGACCATGCCCTTTGGGCCGCCAGACTGCATCGGCTGGGGACCCGGTTTGAACGTTTCGGCGATGGTAAAAGCGCGATGTACATCGACGTTCAGGGCAGGGGAGTTGACGGGAAACCGCTGGCCATGACCGTGCAACTGACGGCCATGAATGACAAGGGGCCGCAAATCCCAAGCTGCGCATCTGTAGCCTTGGCCGCGAAAATGGCCCAGGGCTATGTGCCGCAACCCGGTGCCAGGGCTTGCGTGGGCGAAATTACCGTCGATGAATACATGGCAGCGATCAACGATCCGGACAATTTGAGCCTGTCTGTGCAGTTCTCTGGCGAGCTGCGCTGACATGCTCTATCTGTGCTTGAAGTACCTCCACGTCATTGCCGCGATTTTCCTGTTCGGATTCGGCATGGGCTCCTACCTCTACCTGATCGCTGCCAGCCGCACGGCCAACCCTCAAGTGATCGCGCATGTGGCCCGAATGGTCGTGCGCTTCGACACCTGGATTACCACGCCGGCAGGCTTCGTTCAGATCATCACGGGCTACCTGCTGATGAGGCTCTCCGGACTTCCCATGACCACGGAGTGGGTACTGACTTCGTTGATTATCTTCTTCTGCGTGGGTTCGCTTTGGCTGCCGGTGCTGGTGTTGCAGAAGCGGCTGTACCTGATGGCGTCGTGCGCAGTTGAGGCCGGAAGCGGACTCGATGATGAATACCGATCCGTGTACAAAAAATGGTGGTGGATGGGGGTGGTCGGTTTTGTCGGGATGTTTGTGATTGTGCTGATGATGGTGACGAAGATGACGCCGGTGCAACTGGTTGGGCTATTGGGGTAGCAGGATCGGCTGGCTCAAGACCTCTGCCAAACATGAACGCGAGGCGATCCAGTTAATGTGGGTGAGGGCGTTCATAGGGGCGCTTTCAAAAAGCGTTGTTCATGATCAGGATCCGGCAGCAAGCACGTGTCGTATTTCCCGAAGAGCCGATAACGATTAAGCGCAATGCGGTCGTATGCCCAATCTCGAAGCATGCGAGGGAAGATGCGCAACAGGTTCACTGGGCGCCAGAGAGCGGGCAACTGGGCGATGACTTCGAAAAATGCATCCGAACGCTCCCAGAAGTGTCGGTCGCGGATCACCGCCATGGTGTCGAACTGATCCACGGGCAAACCTGCCCACGCGAGCAGGACTTGCCCCTCGGGTGACTGAACCGCCGCCAACCGCACGCGCTGCTGGCGGTCATGGCGAATCAAGAACCTCGCCCAACCATTGCACAGCTTGCAGACACCGTCGAACAAGACCACCGTCTCTCCTGGTTTGAGCAGCGGCGCGGGTGAGGGGCGGATTTTCGAGGTGGGCATAAGCGTGGATCCAAGGGAACCTGATTATCCCGGATCATAACCGCGTGCCAGCGTTAAAGTCTGCATTTCGCCGAAGGGGGGCTGCTCCTTGCCGGCAGCTGCAATATCATTGTTCCTTTAATATCAGCCAAGGAGGCATCCATGAGTGTGCGTGGTAAAGACCGGCAGATCGACAATATTGAATTTAATGTCGACGACATTGCTCGCAGCAAAGCTTTCTACGGCAGTGCGTTCGGCTGGACATTCGTCGACTACGGCCCAACCTATACGGAATTCAGTGATGGCCGCCTTACCGGTGGCTTCACTACGGGAGAGCCGGTTCGACCTGGTGGCCCTTTGATCATTTTGTACTCGGATGATCTCGATGAGGCGCAGCAACGGCTCAAAGCCTTGGGCGCTGTTATCACCCGCGAAACATTCCCGTTCCCTGGTGGAAGCAGGTTCCACTTCATTGATCCGGATGGCTATGAACTGGCCGTTTGGACAGCTCGGCAGTAGGGCTCAGGTCGGCCCAAAGCGGTCCATTACCAGGGTTCGCTTTGGGCCGATACTCAAGCGGCAGGTGCGGGGCGAGCCATGACCCTGGTCGCATAAATTTGAAATGCACAGCGTTGCTCGCCAGAATCGCGGGCCGATCCGGTCAAAGGTGCCGGACGTTCGTGGTGAAAAGGGGCAACAGTTGAACCAACAGACATTGTCCATGCGCCTGGAACGCGTGGCGGCACATGTGCCAGCAGGTGCGCGCCTGGCCGATATCGGCTCGGATCACGGCTACCTGCCTGTGGCATTGATGCGCCGTGGCGCCATCGTGGCGGCGGTGGCCGGAGAGGTGGCATTGACGCCATTTCGCTCGGCCGAACGCACCGTGCGCGAGAACGACCTGGACCAGTGGATCACCGTGCGCCTGGCCGATGGCCTGACGGCAATCGAGCCGGGAGACGGGATCACGGCAATCAGCATCTGCGGCATGGGCGGCGAGACGATCCGCGACATTCTCGACAGCGGCAAGGCACGTCTGAGCGGCCAGGAGCGCCTGATTCTTCAACCCAACGGCGGCGAGCAGCCACTGCGCCAATGGCTGATGGAAAATGGTTACTGCATCCTCTGCGAGGAAGTGCTGCGGGAAAAACGCTTCGACTACGAAATCATCGTCGCCGAGCGCACCGGGCCGGTGATGTACACCGCCGAGGAGCTGTATTTCGGTCCGCTGCAGATGCAGGCACGCAGCTCGGCATTCCTGATCAAGTGGCAGCGCCTGTTGCGCGAGAAGCAGCGGACCCTGAGCAGCTTCGCCAAGGCGCGGCAGGCCGTGCCCGAGGAGAAGGTGCAGGACGTCGCCCTGCAGGCCCGGTGGATCGCCGACCTGCTGGCTTGAGCCCTTGACTAAGTAATTGCAGGGGTAAATTTCAACCTGACGGTTGCTGCTCTTATAGGGCTTGCGGGTTAGCGGCAGCACAGGCAACCGCTGATCAGCGGTTGATCGGGGTCGCTTTCGAGAAATGTAACCATGACTTCCATACCCGTTCGGGGGGGCGTCATTCCACAACTCCAATTGGAGGTCCCCCTCAGCCAACAACAACTCTTGTCGTCAAATCTACCTTCGCGGTCCCAGGGGAACTTGACCTTGACCCTTCCGAGGCGCCTATCACCCTGGATCTCCTCGTCTTCCAGAGCGATGATCACAGCGGTGTGGTTACTTGGTACCTGAGGTTTCTTGTGAGCCAAAGGCGGACGATAGGACACGTCCCACGGAAGAACGATAAAGCGGTTGCGGTAACCCTGATGAAAGTCATCCTCGTTGTTTGTGTTGCCACTGGCGATGTTCTCGCTCAATACCTGTGGTTGCTTGCCTTCGTGGATGATCTGAGTCAGTAACCATCGGTCGTTCCATTCCTGGCGCGGGTGGCCAGAGATCTCCAGAACATGGCCACTGACTAACCGGGTCTGGTCACCTTGCCCTTCGGCTTGACGATAAGCCGCATGGCGGCGCTCCATAGCACGCAGACTTATCTGCTTGCCGTGCTCATGGCTTGTGAAAGGCTTCAGCTTGTCATCGTTTTCCATGCCTGGCTGTTGCTCGTTTCTCCCCAGACGTAGGTTGAAGCGCTTGATCAGTGGCTCGTTGGCCACTCTATCGCTCTCTTGTCCATAAGCAGTGGGTTGCCCAATCCTGGGAAAAGCCGCCTGGTCATCGCCAAAGACCAGCACGTGGCCTTGAGCGCTGTGTTGGAAGTGGAAGTGGATACCTTCTTCTTCGCACAAGCGCTGAATAAAGTGCAAATCCGTTTCATCGTACTGGGTACAGTAGTCACGCTCGGGGTAGGTCGACCCCAGATGAAACCGATAAGCCTCACCCACAATCCCGTGTTCTTCCAGTATCAAGGCGACGATTTTCGGCACCGAGAACTGTTGATAGATCCTCTGGTTGATGCGGTGGCGCAAGTAGGACAGGTGCGGTACGAGGGCCAGATTGTAGTGCGTCAAACGCTGATGATTACCGCTTTGGGCGATGTGATAGATCCGTCCATGGACGCCGTTGCCCTTCGCGTCGAAGGTCAGAAAAGCCTCTACGTCGAAGAGGCTTTCGAGATCCAGGTCAGACCGCTCGCTAACAAGCTCCACGTTGAAGAGGTAAGGCCTGCTGATCGCCTCATCTCCGGTGAATGCGAGTACTTGAAAATCGTGCGCAAAACCGTCGATGGTCAAACTGAAAGACGTCTGATTGGCTGGGCTGAACATCCACTGTTCTCTTCTTGCATAAAGTGTTGAATCGGGGCTGTCGCAGATGTCAATGTCAGGAAGCCGGGTAAGTCCAGCTCAGGGCAAGAGCCTATAACAGGCACTAATCCACTAATTTGGCGCTCTTGTATATTGGCGTTTGCGTCTTACTTTCCGGACATAAATAGCCTCAACCTGCTGCTCAAGCACGTCTGCGTATAAAATAAAGACATGCATAGAGCAACAGGCGACAAATCAAGTCAGATCACACACCACTCTTCACTTTGGTCCAGATCCGCGTGCGGATTCGCTCCAGCTTCAATGGCAGTGGCTCAAGTGGGATAAGTGTGGCAATGGTCTTTTTGTCTGGATAAATCCAGGGGTTGTCTCGCAACTTCTGTTCGACAAACTCAGCGGCATCTTTGTTAGCGTTAGGGTAGAGAGTGTGGTTTGAGGTCTTGGCAATAACTTCTGGTCGCAACATGTAATTAATAAACGCCATACCTTCCTTTGGGTGKGGCGCGTCTTTTAGAAGAACCAGATTTTCCGACCAGACCAGCGCTCCTTCGCGAGGAAGGCTGTAGGTAATCTTGCGTCCAGTGTTGGTCTTCTCGTTGATGGCCTGCGCAGCAAGGGCACCATTAGCCCATCCCACGACTGCACAAATATTGCCGTCAGCCAGGTCAGCGTCAATTCGGGAGGAGTCGAAATAGAGGACGTAGGGGCGGATTTTTAACAGTAGGGCTTGAGCTTTCTGGTAATCATCCGGGTTCCTGCTGTTGCTGGGGAGCCCAAGGTAATGCAACGCAATCGAAATGATCTCACTTGGAGAGTCAAGCATTGCCACACCACACGACTGGAGCTTACTGATGATTTCTTCTTTGAAGATCAAATCCCAGCTATTCACCGGAGCATTATCACCCAATGCCGCTTTGACTTTGTCAACGTCATAGCCAATGCCGGTAGTACCCCATAGATAGGGCACAGCGTAGCGATTACCAGGATCATTGACCGCGACCTGGGACAAGATATCAGGATCGATATGGGACAAATTACTCAGTTGATTACGATCCAGCGGCTGAAGTACTCCCGCCTGGATCAGGCTTGGCAACACATTGGAGGTGGCCACAACCACGTCATACCCCGTGCGCCCAGCCATTACTTTGCTCTGCATGATTTCGGCGCTGTCGAAAGCATCCATATGCACTCTGGTGCCAGTTGCCTGCTCAAACTCCTTTGGGGTCTCCGGTGCGAGAAGCCCGAACCAGTTGTACAGATGCACCCCAGGCTCTACAGCTCCCACTGATGTGCTCATCCCAGCACAGAGAAGCGAGGCCGAAAAAATGGTTCGCAAACGTGATTTTCTCATGCAACATCCTTATCAAGACGATGTGCCCTCATGGCCATCGTAAGTCCTGCCAGCGAATATACCGTGCGTTACCGAATAGTAAATACCTACGAATACTTACCTCTGACCTACGAATCCCTAACCCTAAAGGGGTAGAAAATGCCGTTCGACCTTCATAGCCTGGCTTGGCACCGATCGATTGGGAAGCTGATCATGCAGTTGAACCGTCCAGAATTCTGGAGTTCGCTTGTTCGTATATTAAACGAATACGTGCAAATCGATAATTGGGTTGTATTGATCTTTAGCAATCAACAAGTGCAAGTCGTTAGTCTTCCTGAAGTCGCAGATGTTGAAGAGGTAGACGCGTTCATTCATCGCTATGTGAAGGGGCTTTACCTGCTGGCTATGTGAAGGGGCTTTACCTGCTG
>NZ_JBFTMK010000246.1:0-7010 GCF_056396965.1 Pseudomonas sp. 05N434 | reverse complement strand
CGGGGGCACTGCCTACGCGCAATACGGCAGCCTGTTCGTGGCGAAAGTCGCGGTCGACAGCGGCAAGCTGGACGACGCAGCCAGCGAGCTGAAAGCCATTGTCGACAAACCGGCCAACCCGGCACTGGGCGAAATCGCCCGTCAGCGCCTGGCGCAGGTGCTGGCCGCGCAGAACAAGGTCGATGAAGCCCTGAAACTGCTCGAAGGCGATGCCGACAAGGCGTTCCTGGCCACTCGCGAAGAACTCAAGGGCGACTTGCTGGTGCAACTGGGTCGTACCGACGAAGCGAACGCTGCGTATCAAAAAGCCAAGGCGGCACTGTCGGATGAAGCGGCGGTCGGTGGCCTACAAATCAAGCTGGACGACCTGGCCAAAGGGGATGCGTGACGTGATCCGTTGGAAACATGCAGCATTGCTGGCTCTGGCCATTCTGGCCGCGGGTTGCAGCAGCAACAGCAAAAAAGAGTTGCCACCGGCCGAGCTGACCGACTTCAAGGAAGAAGTGGTTCTGCACAAGCAGTGGAGTCGTTCGATCGGTAACGGTCAGGGCGAAACCTACAACATGCTGGTTCCGGCGATCGATGGCGATACCATCTATGCCGCCGACGTCACCGGTGTGGTGATGGCGATGGATCGCAGCAATGGCGACGTCAAGTGGAAGAAAGATCTCAAACTGCCTGTCTCCGGCGCCGTTGGCGTGGGTTACGGTCTGGTCATGATCGGCACGCTCAAGGGTGAAATCGTTGCCCTGGATGCCAGCAGCGGTGAAGAGAAATGGCGCGCTCGCGTGACCAGCGAAGTTCTCGCACCACCGGCCACCAACGGTGACGTTGTTGTGGTTCAGACCCAGGATGACCGTCTGATCGGTCTGGATGCCTCTACCGGCAACCAGCGCTGGTTGTATGACAGCACGCCAGCGGTCCTGACCCTGYGCGGCACCAGCGCACCGATCGTCACCAACCGCCTCGCGGTGGCTGGCCTGTCGACCGGTAAAGTGGTTGCTCTTGATGTGTCCAACGGCGTGCCGGTTTGGGAACAGCGTGTAGCGATTCCACAAGGTCGTTCGGAGCTGGAGCGTGTGGTCGATATCGACGGTGGCTTGCTGCTGTCCGGCGGTACACTGTATGTCGCCAGCTACCAGGGTCGCGTCGCGGCACTGGACCTGGAAAGCGGTCGTCAGCTCTGGCAGCGTGATGCTTCCAGCTATGCCGGCGTCGCCCAGGGTTTTGGCAGCGTCTATGTGAGCCTGTCTTCGGGCACTGTTGAAGGCGTCGACGAGCGTTCCACCACTGCATTGTGGAGCAACGATTCGCTGGCCCGCCGTCAACTGTCGGCTCCGGAAGTGTTCTCCAGCTACGTTGCAGTCGGTGACCTGGAAGGTTACCTGCACCTGCTGAGTCAGGTGGACGGTCGTTTCGTCGGCCGCGAGCGCATCGACAGCGACGGCCTGCGTGCCCGTCCGCTGGTGGTGGGTGACACGATTTATGTGTATGGCAACAGCGGCAAACTGGAAGCCCTGACCATCAAGTAAAGACTATGCTTGGGGTTTAACCCCCAAGCGGCCTTGTTCTGCAAGGCTCGCAGCGCTTTCAAGCGCTGCCCCGAGCACCAGCCGCTGCCTCGCAGCGGCTTTTGTATTTTCTGAAATAACGAAGTGGAGAGCCGCATGGTTCCCGTAATCGCCCTGGTGGGCCGACCGAACGTCGGCAAGTCCACCTTGTTCAACCGCCTGACCAGGACTCGCGACGCCATCGTCGGCGACTTGTCCGGTCTGACCCGTGATCGCCAATACGGTGAGGCCAAGTGGCAAGGGCGTTCCTACATTCTGGTCGACACTGGCGGTATCTCCGGTGACGAGCACGGTATGGACGAAAAAATGGCCGAGCAGTCGCTGCTGGCCATTGAAGAAGCGGATGTCGTTCTGTTCCTGGTAGATGCCAAGGCCGGTTTTACCGCCGCCGACCAGATGATCGCCGAGCACTTGCGCAAGCGTAACAAGCGTTCCTACGTGGTCGCCAACAAGGTCGACAACATCGACCCTGAAATGGCCCGCGCCGAATTCGCCCCGTTGGGCATGGGCCACGCGATCCCGATCGCCGGTGCCCATGGTCGTGGCATCACCCAGATGCTGGAAATCGCCCTGAGCGACTTCCCGAAAGACGAAGAAGAACCGCAAGAAGGCGAAGAGGAAGAGATCGTTGCCGAAGGTGAGGAAGCCAAGCGCATTCCTGGCCCAAGCGAAAAAGACGGTATCAAGATCGCCATCATCGGTCGTCCGAACGTCGGCAAGTCGACCCTGGTCAACCGCATGCTCGGTGAAGACCGGGTGATCGTGTATGACCAGCCCGGTACTACCCGTGACAGTATCTACATCCCGTTTGAGCGTAACGACGAGAAGTACACGCTGATCGACACCGCTGGTGTGCGCAAGCGCGGCAAGATTCACGAAGAAGTCGAAAAGTTCTCCGTGGTCAAAACCCTGCAGGCGATCAAAGACGCCAACGTGGTGATCTTCGTGATGGACGCCCGCGAAGGCGTGGTGGACCACGACCTCAACCTGCTGGGTTTTGCCCTTGAAGCCGGTCGTGCGTTGGTGATCGCGATCAACAAGTGGGACGGCATGACGCCGAGCGAGCGCGACTTCGTGAAGGTCGAACTGCAACGTCGACTGTTCTTCGTCGACTTCGCCGACATCCACTTCATCTCGGCCCTGCACGGCACTGGCGTAGGTAATCTCTACGCGTCGGTACAGAACTCGTTCAAGTCCGCGGTCACCCGCTGGCCGACCAACCGCCTGACCCAGATTCTGGAAGATGCGGTCGGCGAGCACGCGCCTCCGATGGTCAACAACCGCCGGATCAAGCTGCGTTATGCCCACTTGGGTGGTGCGAACCCGCCGATCATCGTGATCCACGGTAACCAGATCGAGAAGGTGCCGAAGTCTTACGTCCGTTACCTGGAAAACACTTACCGTCGTGTGCTCAAGCTGGTCGGTACGCCGATCCGCATCGAGTTCAAGGGCGGCGAGAACCCGTACGAAGGCAACAAGAACTCGCTCACCGACCGTCAGGTCAACAAGAAGCGTCGTTTGATGTCGCACCATAAGAAGGCTGACAAGAAGCGCCGCGACAAGCGCTGATTCAAGGCCTCACTCTTTTTGTGAGGGCTTGTTGTGGCGAGGGAGCTTGCTCCCGCTGGACTGCGAAGCGGCCCCAGTATCTGCAACCGAGATCGTTCAGTTGGAACGCATCGGTTGATTTGCGACTGCTGCGCAGCCGAGCGGGACGGTGCGGCGTTCCGACAAGCTCCCTCGCCACAAGTTATGCGGTGTACATTAGAAGAAGGGTGCCGGTTGGCGCCCTTTTTTTGTGGGCGTCGTTTGGGCTATCCTCGGGCTCTCCCGTGCCGCCGTTAGAGCCGGGTGTAGCCCAGGGAATCACCGATGATCACCAGTAAGCTGCCGAATGTCGGCATCACTATCTTCACGCAGATGTCTCAGCTCGCGACGCAAACCGGGGCGATCAACCTGTCCCAGGGTTTTCCCGATTTCGACGGCCCGCAGGCCCTGCGCGATGCGGTCGGTCGGCATATCGCCAGTGGCCACAACCAGTATTCGCCGATGACCGGCTTACCGGCGTTGCGTCAGCAGATCGCGGCGAAGATCGCTCGCAGCTACGGCGCGCATGTTGATGCCGACAGCGAAGTGACGGTCACCCCCGGCGCGACCCAGGCGATCTTCTGCGCGATTCAGGCGGTGATCCACAGCGGCGATGAAGTGATCGTGTTCGATCCGTGCTACGACAGCTACGAGCCCTCGGTCGAGCTGGCCGGTGGTCGCTGTGTGCATGTGCAACTCGGCCTGAAGGACTTCGCCATCGACTTCCAGAAGCTCGCCGAAGCCCTGAGCCCGCGCACGCGGATGATCATCCTCAATACCCCGCACAACCCAAGCGGTGCGCTGATCAGCCGTGCCGAGCTGGATCAGCTGGCGGCGTTGATCCGCGACCGCGACATCTATGTGATCAGCGACGAAGTCTATGAACACCTGGTGTTCGACGGTGTGTCTCACGCCAGCGTATTGGCCCATGAAGAGCTGTATCAGCGCGCTTTCGTGGTCAGTTCGTTCGGCAAGACGTACCACGTCACTGGTTGGAAAACCGGTTATGTCGTGGCGCCGCCGGCCCTTAGCGCGGAGCTGCGCAAGGTGCACCAGTACGTCAGTTTCTGCGGCGTGACGCCGTTGCAGTACGCGTTGGCCGATTACATGGCCGAGCACCCGGAACACGTCGAAGAGCTGCCGGGCTTCTATCAGGCCAAGCGCGATCTGTTCTGCGATCTGCTGACGCCGTCGCGCTTCAGTTTTACCCGCGTGGCCGGTACTTATTTCCAGTTGGTCGATTACTCGCAGATTCGCCCGGACCTCAATGACGTCGAGATGGCGCTGTGGATGACCCGCGAGCATGGCGTCGCGAGCATTCCGATCTCGGTGTTCTACCAGACTCCACCTGAAGGCCAGCGCCTGGTGCGTCTGTGCTTTGCCAAGCGCGAGGAGACCCTGCGTGAAGCAGCGGCAAAACTATGCCTGATCTGAGTACTCTGCCCAATCTGAATCTTGCGCTGATCCAGACCACCCTGGCCTGGCACGATCGTCAGGCCAATCTGGAGCATTTCGAGCCGTTGCTGGAACAGGCTCGCGGTGCGGACCTGATCATCCTGCCGGAGATGTTCACCACCGGTTTCTCCATGGAATCGGAAACCCTCGCCGAGCCGGAAAATGGCCCCACCAGTAAATGGATGCGGGCTCAGGCAGCGAAGCTGGGCGCGGTGGTGACCGGCAGCATCATCGTCCAGGCGGCTGACGGTAGCCATCGCAATCGTCTGTTGTGGGCACGGCCGGACGGGGAGGTGTGGCACTACGACAAGCGTCACCTGTTCCGCATGGCCGGGGAGAACAATCACTACACCCCGGGCGAGCGTCAGGTGCAGTTCGAATTGAAGGGTTGGCGAGTGCGGCCGCTGATTTGCTACGACCTGCGCTTCCCGGTCTGGAGTCGCGATCCGCAAGACACTGACTTGCTGCTGTACACCGCCAACTGGCCGGGCGCACGGCGTCAGCACTGGAACCGATTGCTGCCGGCACGGGCGATCGAAAACCTCTGCTATGTGGCGGCGGTGAACCGTATCGGTACCGATGGCAAAGGCTTCGCGTATACCGGTGACAGTCAGGTCCTGGATTTTCAGGGCGAGACGTTGCTCGGTGCAGGCGATGCCGATGGCGTATTCAAGGTCGTGCTCGACGCGGCAGAACTGGCGGCATATCGCACACGGTTCCCGGCGAATCTGGATGCGGATACCTTCGAGTTCACCTGACCGATCGTTGAGCAACAAAAAAGGCCCCGAGGTTTTCACCCCGGGGCCTTTTGCATTTGCAGCGAAGCTTACGCCGCTTTCGCTTCCGGCTGGCTCAGGGAGCGGTTCAGTGCGCTGAACAGGGCCTTGAAGCTGGCAGTGGTGATGTTTTCATCGATGCCGACGCCATGTACCGCACGCTCACCATTCACCCGCAGTTCAATGTAGGCCGCGGCCTTGGCATTGGTGCCCGCGCCGATGGCGTGTTCGTTGTAGTCCATGATTTCCACCGGGATCGGCAGGCCGGCCACCAGTGCTTCCAGGGCACCGTTGCCCTTGCCGCGCCAGTGCAGGTTGGTTTCGCCCTGACCTTTGCTGGAAACTTCGACTTCCACGGCGCTGTGTCCGTTTTCTTCCTGCAGGCGATGGCTGACCAGCGCGTACGGGGTGTTGGCCTGCAAGTACTCGCTGTGCAGCAGCGCGTGGATCTGCTGGGCGGTCATCTCCAGGCCCAGGCGATCGGTTTCACGCTGCACGACCTGGCTGAACTCGATTTGCATGCGACGCGGCAAGCTGATGCCGTATTCCTGTTCCAGCAGGTAAGCGATACCGCCCTTGCCCGACTGGCTGTTGACGCGAATCACCGCCTCGTAGCTGCGGCCGATGTCGGCCGGGTCGATCGGCAGGTACGGCACTTCCCACAGGGCGTCCGGTTGCTGCTGGGCGAAGCCCTTGCGGATTGCATCCTGGTGCGAGCCGGAGAACGCGGTGTGAACCAGGTCGCCGACGTACGGGTGACGTGGGTGCACCGCAATCTGGTTGCACTCTTCGACGACTTTGCGCACGCCATCGATATCGGAGAAATCCAGCTCAGGGTTGACGCCCTGGGTGTAGAGGTTCAATGCCACGGTGACGAGATCGACGTTACCGGTACGCTCGCCGTTGCCGAACAGGCAGCCTTCGACACGGTCGGCGCCGGCCATCAGGCCCAGCTCGGTGGCGGCCACGCCGGTGCCACGGTCGTTGTGGGTGTGCAGGCTGATGATCACGCTGTCACGACGGTTGATGTGACGACCGAACCATTCGATCTGGTCGGCATAGATGTTCGGGGTCGCGCATTCGACGGTGGCGGGCAGGTTGAGGATCACCTTGTGCTCAGGCGTCGGGTTCCACACCTCGATCACCGCGTCGCAGACTTCCTTGGCGAATTCCAGTTCGGTGGCGCTGAAGGTTTCTGGCGAGTATTCGAAGGTCCACTCGGTGTCCGGCTGCTGGGCGGCATATTTGACGAACAGCTTGGCGGCGTTTACGGCGATGGCCTTGATCCCGTCCTTGTCCTGGTTGAAGACAATGCGGCGGAAGGAAGGGGAGGTCGCGTTGTACAGGTGAACGATGGCCTTCTTGGCACCGCGCAGGGATTCAAAGGTGCGCGCGATCAAGTCTTCACGGCCCTGGGTCAGCACCTGAATGGTGGTGTCGTCCGGGATGTGGCCGCCTTCGATCAGGGTGCGCACGAAGTCGAAGTCGGTTTGCGAAGCAGCCGGGAACGAGGCTTCGATTTCTTTCACGCCGACCTGCACCAGGGTCTTCCAGAAACGCAGCTTCTTGACCGCGTCCATTGGCTCGATCAACGACTGGTTGCCGTCACGAAGGTCCGAGC
>NZ_JBFTMK010000245.1:0-7043 GCF_056396965.1 Pseudomonas sp. 05N434 | reverse complement strand
CGCTGACGCTGGCCGCCGGAGAGTTGTTCCGGGTAGCGATCGGCCAACCAGTCCAGTTGCACCATGTTCAGAAGTTCGTGGACTTTCACCGCGATCTGGCTTTCGTTCGGACGCTGGTTTTTCGGCTTCATACGCAGGCCGAACGCAACGTTGTCGAACACCGTCATATGGCGGAACAAGGCGTAGTGCTGGAACACGAAACCGACGTTGCGATCACGCACGTCGTGGCCGGAAACATCTTCGCCGTGGAACACGATGTTGCCCTGATCCGGGGTTTCCAGGCCGGCGATGATTCGCAGCAATGTGGTCTTGCCGCAGCCGGACGGCCCCAGCAGCGCCACAAGTTCGCCGCTTTGAATGTCCAGGCTGATGTTGTCCAGCGCCTTGAACGCGTGGAAGTTCTTGCTGACGTTACGCACTTCGATCGACATGACTTATTCCTCCGCGGCGCTGGCGCGCAGGCGGTTAATACGGTTTTCGCTCCACTGCTTGAGCAGCAGGATGAAGAGCGCCAGGATCAGCAACAGGCTCGCCACGGCGAACGCGGCCACGTGGTTGTATTCGTTGTAGAGAATCTCGACGTGCAGCGGCAAGGTGTTGGTCACCCCGCGAATGTGCCCGGACACCACCGACACCGCCCCGAACTCACCCATGGCCCGCGCGGTACACAGCACCACGCCATAGATCAGGCCCCATTTGATGTTCGGCACGGTGACGTGCCAGAACATCTGCCAGCCATTGGCGCCAAGCAAACGCGCGGCCTCTTCCTCCTGGGTACCTTGTTCCTGCATCAGCGGGATCAGCTCACGGGCCACGAACGGCACGGTGACGAAAATCGTCGCCAGCACGATGCCCGGCAAGGCGAAGACGATCTGGATGTCGTGATCCTGCAACCATGGGCCGAACAAGCCCTGGGCGCCGAACATCAGCACGTAGACCAGACCTGCGATCACCGGCGACACCGAGAACGGCAAGTCGATCAGGGTCACCAGCATGCTCTTGCCGCGGAACGAGTATTTGCTCACGCACCACGCCGCGCTGACACCGAACACCAGGTTCAGCGGCACCGAAATCAACACCGCAATCACCGTGAGTTTCAGGGCCGACAACGCGTCCGGCTCAAAGATCGCGGTGAAGAACGCCCCCAGGCCCAGCTTCAGGCCCTGGGACACCACGATGAACAGCGGCAGTAACAGAAACAGCGCAAAGATCAGCCAGCCGAGGCCAATGAGGATTCGCCGCGAAGCAGCACTGCCACGGCGGGCGGCGTTCGAGGAGGCCGCTGCAATAGACGATTGGGACATTTTTCGCGCCTCCTTATGGGGTTTCGATGCGCCGCTGCAACAAGTTGATCAGCAGCAACAGGACAAAGGAAACCACCAGCATCAGTACACCAATGGAGGTGGCGCCGGTGTAATCGTACTGGTCGAGTTTGACCATGATCAGCAGCGGCAGAATTTCGGTTTTCATTGGCATGTTGCCAGCGATGAAAATCACCGAACCGTACTCGCCGACCCCACGGGCAAAGGCCAAAGCGAAACCGGTCAGCCAGGCCGGGAGCAGCGCCGGCATCAGAATATGGCGGAAAACCTGCAACGGATTTGCCCCCAGGCACGCCGCCGCCTCCTCCACTTCACGGGGGATATCGGCCAGTACAGGCTGTACCGTACGTACTACGAATGGAAGTGTTACAAAAGTCAGCGCCAGGGTGATGCCGAGGGGGGTATACGCGATCTTGAAACCCAGGTCCGCCGCGAACTGACCCACCAGGCCGGTGGGGGTGTACAGCGCGGTCAACGCGATACCGGCCACGGCAGTGGGCAATGCGAAGGGCAGATCGATCATCGCATCGATGACTTTGCGCCCCGGGAAGGTGTAGCGCACCAGCACCCAGGCCAGCAGCGTGCCGATCACGCCGTTGATGATCGCGGCGTACAACGCGGTGCCGAAGCTCAGCTTCAACGCGGCCAGCACTCGAGGTGCCGAGATGATTGCCCAGAACTGGTCCCAGGTCAGTTGAGCGGCATGCACGAACATCGCCGCCAGTGGAATGAGCACAATCAGGCTGAGGTACACCAAGGTGTAGCCCAGCGTCAGCCCGAAGCCGGGTATGACGGGGGAGATACGACGCGACATAAAAGTCCTTGGTTGAAAACGCACTAAGCCCCGACGGCAAGATCGGGGCCCGTTGGCAGATCTATTTCAGGCTACTGCGCCTGGTAAATCTGGTCGAACACGCCACCGTCATTGAAGAATTTCGGCTGGGCGGTTTTCCAGCCGCCGAAGTCCTTGTCGATGGTCACCAGTTCCAGGGTCGGGAACTGTTTGGCGTACTTGGCAGCTACGTCCTTGTCACGTGGACGATAGAAGTTTTTCGCCGCAATTTCCTGGCCGGCCGGGCTGTACAGGTGCTTGAGGTACGCTTCGGCGATTTCGGTGTTGCCCTTTTTCTCGGCGTTCTTGTCGACCACGGCCACCGGTGGCTCGGCAAGGATCGACAGCGAAGGCACGACGATGTCGAACTTGTCGGCGCCGCCGTCTTCTTTCAAGGCCAGGAAAGCTTCGTTTTCCCAGGCCAGCAACACGTCGCCCTGACCGTTGTTGACGAAAGTGATGGTCGAACCGCGAGCACCGGTATCCAGCACAGGCACGTGCTTGAACAGGGTCTGCACATACTCTTTGGCCTTGGCTTCGTTACCGCCATTGGCTTTCAGGCCATAGGCCCAGGCCGCGAGGAAGTTCCAGCGTGCACCGCCGGAGGTTTTCGGGTTCGGGGTGATGACTTCCACACCGTTCTTGGTCAGGTCGCCCCAGTCCTTGATGCCTTTCGGGTTGCCCTTGCGCACCAGGAACACGATGGTCGAGGTGTAAGGCGTGCTCGCTTCCGGCAGACGCTTCTGCCAGTCAGCCGGCAGGCTCTTGCCGAGCTTGGCGATTTCGTCGATGTCGCCGGCCAGGGCCAGGGTCACCACGTCGGCCCGCAGACCGTCGATCACCGCCCGGCCCTGCTTGCCTGAGCCACCGTGGGACTGCTGGATCTTCACGTTGTCGCCAGCGTGGTCTTTCTTCCAGAAGTTGATGAACTCGGCGTTGTAGTCCTGATACAGCTCGCGGGTCGGGTCATACGACACGTTGAGCAGTTCGTAATCCTTGGCAACCGCGGAACCAGCAAAAAGGGCACTGGCCAGGGCGGCCAACGCAAAATGGCGAATCGACGACATGGTGAAAGCTCCTGGAATTCTTGGTGTGGTGGCTTTTTCTTATGGTCTGGAACGGGTTGCCTGACTCAAGGATCGAAGCCTTCGACGCTCCCGTAGGAGCCGCCGAAGGCTGCGATCTTTTGATCTTTGCTTCAGCTCGACTTGTTGCCCGGATGCTGCAAACGGAATTTCTCTTTGCGTTCGATCTGTACCACCTGGGCGTTGTGCACGGTGATTTCCACCGCGCCAAAGCGCAGATCGCGCAACGCGCTCTGGATCTCGCGCAAAATGGTGGCTTCGTCCTGCCCGTCAACACTGCGTAGGGATGCGCTCATGGTGCTGCTCCTTTAATGAGATATGCCTGGCAGTGGCGGGCACTGCGTACGGCGTGAGAGCAATAGTAGATAGGCGCAGATATTCTTAAAAAGACTATTTAAGAATGTTTATATAACCAGAATGCATTATTTGATGGGACAAGGGATTGCGGGGGATCTACTATTTTCAGGGCCACACAAAACCCTGTGGCGAGGGGGCTTGTCGGAACGCCGCACCGCCCCGTTCGGCTGCGTAGCAGACGCAAAGATTTGGGGCCGCTACGCGCCCCAACGGGGGCAAGCCCCCTCGCCACAAGAAGCAGTTCAGGCACTCATCCAATCACCGGCGCCCGAACCCAATCCAAGGACGCCGCCGGTACAGGTCGCCCAAACCAGTAGCCCTGCCCCAGATCGCAATCGTGCTCAAGCAGGAAAGCCGCCTGTTCGACCTGCTCGATCCCCTCGGCATGCACCTGCATTCCCATGCTTTGCGCCAACGCAACGATCACCCGCGCGATCGCCGCGTCATCCTCATCACCCGGCAAGCCTGCGACGAATCCCTGATCGATCTTGAGTTTTTGCACCGGTAAACGCTTGAGTCGCAGCAACGACGAATAGCCCGTGCCGAAGTCATCGATGGCCAGCCGCACGCCTAACTCACGCAAGCGATGCATCTGCTCCAGCGCCACTTCCGGATCCTCCATCACCGCGCTTTCGGTGACTTCCAGCTCCAGATACGCCGGATCCAGCCCGGTGTCGTGCAGCACCTGAGCCACCTGCTGGTACAACTCACGGCGAGCGAACAGGCGCGAAGAAACGTTCACCGCAACAAACGACAACACCACGCCTGCGGCGTGCCACTGGCACATTTGCTGACAGGCCTGGCGCATGACCCAGGCATCGATCTCGGCAATCAACCCGGTGCGTTCAGCAATGGGGATGAACTCAGCCGGTGACACCAGCCCGCGCTGTGGATGCTCCCAGCGCACCAGGGCTTCGACGCCGATCAGACGGCTGGTTTTGAGGTCGTGCACGGGTTGGTAATAAACCCGCAACTCTTGCTGCTCCAGTGCTCGGCGCAATTCGAACGCAATCTCGACACGTTGCTGGGCATGCGCGGTCAGCTCTTCGGTGTAGAGGGCATAGCTGTCGCGACCGGCGCTCTTGGCCTTGAACAGTGCCGAGTCGGCATTGCGCAACAGTTGCTCGGCGCTCAACGCATCGCTGGGGAACAGGCTGATGCCGACACTGGCGTTGATGAACAACGAATGCCGGTCAATCTCAAACCGCTCCTTGAGACCATCGATGACCCGCTGGGCCAGCGCCGCGGCATGCCCCGGTTGCGGGCAATTTTCAGCCAACAGGGCAAATTCGTCGCCACTGAGCCGCGCCAGGGTGATGCCCGGGCCGAACAAGGTGTTCAGACGCTCAGCCACGCCCTTGAGCAATTGATCACCAACACTGTGACCGAGGCTGTCGTTGATCAATTTGAAGTGATCAAGGTCGATCATCAGCAACGCACAACCGCGCTTATGGGCCTGCGCCGAGGCCACAGCCTGCCCGGCACGGTCGGTAAACAGCAGGCGATTGGGCAGATCGGTCAGCGGATCGTGGTGGGCCAGGCGCGTCAGTTCATGCTCGGAGTTCTTGATCGCACTGATGTCGGAAAACACCGCAACGTACTGGCTGAGCCGCCCCTGATCGTCATGAACGAGGCGGATCGTCTGCCATTGCGGGTAAATCTCGCCGCTTTTGCGACGATTCCAGATTTCCCCGCTCCACTCGCCGAGGCTGTCGAGTGTCGCGAACATCGACTGGTAGAAACCCGGCGGGTGATGGCCCGACTTGAACATGCTCGGTCGCTGACCCAACACTTCCTCACACTGGTAGCCGGTGATTTCCATGAACGCCCGGTTCACATGGACGATCAGCCCTTTGTTATTGGTGACTAGCACCCCTTCGCGGGTGCAATCGAACACCGCGGCCGCCTGTCGCAAACGCTCCCGGTCGGCATTACGCTCACGCAATTTGGCGCCGACGCCCAGGCAGCGAAACAAACGTGCCCGCGCGATGAAAATCAGCCCGGCACTGAAGGCCACCCAGGCATAACCGTTGATCAGTTGCCAGCGCAGCAGGTCGGTGGAGTTATCGAAGAAACTGTTCAATAAATAACCACTGAACTGAAGCCAGACTACGGAAAGCACCAGATAAAGTAGCGCTGCACGCAAGGCATCGCGATATGTGGCTGACATTCGAGCGTCCATGCCCCTACAAAAAAGACTGGAATTATAGATTAAAGAAACATCCGGCCACTCTTATCTGAAAGGGCGACTGGTTTTATCTGTGGGCTAAGTGATAATGCGACGGCTGTTTTTTTCTTTATCGAGGGTCCTATAGGCTATGTGGTACGAAGGTTTTCTTGGCTTATCGCCCTGGTCACTGGTGGCAGTCACCCTGCTGATGACCCACGTCACGATCGTCGGCGTCACGGTCTATCTGCATCGCTATTCAGCCCATCGCTCGCTTGAGCTGAATGCCGGCCTGAAACATTTCTTCCGCTTCTGGCTGTGGCTGACCACGGCGCAGAACACCCGCGAGTGGACCGCTATCCACCGCAAGCATCACGCCAAATGCGAAACCGTCGATGACCCGCACAGCCCGGTCATCAAGGGCTTGTCCACCGTTCTGCGCAAAGGTGCCGAGCTGTACCGCGCCGAAGCGGAAAACCCCGAGACCCTGCGCATCTACGGCAAGAACTGCCCCGAAGACTGGATCGAACGCAACCTCTACAGCCGTTTCCCGCTGCTGGGCGTGGCGATCATGGGCGTCATCGACCTGCTGCTGTTCGGCACCATCGGCATCACCATCTGGGCCATCCAGATGATGTGGATCCCGGTCTGGGCCGCCGGCGTGGTCAATGGCCTGGGCCATGCCATCGGCTACCGCAACTTCGAATGCCGCGATGCGGCGACCAATCTGGTGCCCTGGGGCATCCTGATCGGCGGTGAAGAACTGCATAACAACCATCACACCTACCCTAACTCGGCCAAACTGTCGGTGAAGAAGTGGGAGTTCGACCTCGGCTGGGCCTGGATCCAGGTCTTCAGCTTCCTGCGCCTGGCCAAGGTCCAGCGGGTTGCGCCGATCGCCCACCGTGTCGAAGGCAAAGGCAACCTGGACATGGACACCGCCATGGCGATCCTCAACAACCGCTTCCAGATCATGGCCCAGTACCGCAAGCTGGTGATCGCGCCGCTGGTCAAGCAAGAGCTGGAAAAGGTCGATCACTCGGTCCGCCACCAGTTCCACCGGGCCAAACGCCTGCTCTCGCGGGAAACCAGCCTGCTGGACGACAAGCACCACCTGCGCATCCAGACCATGCTCGAGCACAGCCAGGCGCTGAAGGTAATTTACGAGAAACGCCTGGCCCTGCAGCAGATCTGGGTCARGACCAGCTCAAATGGTCACGACATGCTGGCCGCCATCAAGGATTGGGTACACGAGGCCGAGGCCAGCGGGATTCAATCCC
>NZ_JBFTMK010000244.1:0-12560 GCF_056396965.1 Pseudomonas sp. 05N434 | reverse complement strand
TTCCCTGTGGCGAGGGAGCTTGCTCCCGCTCGGCTGCGCAGCAGTCGTAAAATCGGGTAACGCGATGTGCCTGTGGTGTGGGGTAGCAGGTTCGGGGCTGCTTCGCATCCCAGCGGGAGCAAGCTCCTTCGCCACAGGGAATTTGTATGTTCTGAGAGATCGGTGTCTAGCTAACTAAATTTTCCGTGCTCGCAACTCCTGGTTACAGGTTGGTGATAATCTCGCCCTTCCCCTCACCCAGACTTGCCTTCAGATGCCCAGCCAAGCGCCCCTGCTGTTACGTCATCACCGCCCTTTTATTGCGTTCTGGCTGGCTCGGGTATTTACCGCCAGCGGTTTTCAAATGCTGACCGTGGCCATCGGCTGGAATCTGTATCAACTGACCGGCAACGTGCTCGATCTGGGTCTGGTGGGTCTGGTGGAATTTGCCCCGCGGGTGTTGTTCATGCTGCACACCGGGCATGTGGCGGATCGCTATGACCGGCGCAAGGTCGCGGCGATCTGTCAGTCCGTGCAAGCGCTGATCGCCCTGTCGCTGGCCATCGGCAGCGCGACTGACCAAGTCACCCGGGAGATGATCTTCATCCTCGCATTCCTGCTCGGCGCCGCCCGCTCCTTCGAGATGCCAACCACCCAGGCCTTGCTGCCGAGCATCGTGCCCAGTGCCTTATTCCCGCGCGCGGTTGCTGCCGCGCAATCTGCGCAGCAATCGGCCACCATCGTTGCCCCGGCGCTGGGCGGTTTGCTTTACGCCTTCGGCAGCGTCTGGGTGTATGGCCCGACGGTGATCCTCTACCTCATCGCCTGTGCGCTGATGCTTAACCTACCGGCTCGGCAGACACCGTTGAACAAGGGCAAGGCAACCCTGGATTCGCTGCTCGCAGGCATCCGCTTCATTCGCAGCCGTCCGGATATTCTCGGGGCGATTTCCCTGGATCTGTTTGCCGTCTTGCTGGGTGGCGCGACTGCGCTGCTGCCGGTGTTCGCCAAAGATATTCTGCTGACCGGCCCTTGGGGTCTGGGCCTGCTGCGTTCGGCCCCGGCGGTGGGCGCACTGCTGATGTCGCTGTTTCTGGCGCGATTTGCCGTGGAACGCAACGTCGGACGGGTGATGTTTACCGCCGTGGGTGTATTCGGCGTGGCGACCATCGCTTTCGGCCTGTCGACTTCGTTCTGGTTCTCTCTCGCTGTGTTGGTGGTTTTAGGCGCGGCAGACATGATCAGCATGGTGATCCGCGCCTCGTTCGTGCAGCTGGAAACCCCGGACGAGATGCGCGGCCGGGTCAGTGCCGTGAATGGCTTGTTCATCGGTGCTTCGAATCAGCTCGGCGAATTCGAGTCTGGCTTGACGGCCCACTGGTTCGGCACCGTACCGGCCGTGGTGATGGGCGGCATCGGCACACTGATAGTGACCGGGGCCTGGGTCAGACTGTTCCCGACCCTGGCCAACCGCGACCGCATGCATGTGCCAGTGGAAGAGGTCAGGGCCTGAAGCCGTCTTCTACACCAGCAATTCCCCCGCCACCGCCGACCGCGTGGCTTTGCCGCAGAGTTGCTCCACCAGCGTCAGCGCAAACTCCAGTGCGGCGCCCGAACCCTGGGCGGTGATGCAGTTGCCATCGACCACCACCGGTTGATCGACGAAGTTGCAGCCCGACAATTGATGGCTGACGGAAGGCAGGCACGTCATGCGCCGCTGACGCAGCACGCCAAAAGTCTGCAGCGCCAGCGCCGGCGCTTCGGCAATGCCGGCGAACAAGCGCCCGGCGGCGACCTGGTCCTTGATCAATTGTTGCAGGGGTTGGTGGGCCGCCAAATGCTGCGCCCCCACGGCGCCGCCGGGCAAAACGATCAAGTCGAAGGGTTGGGCCAGCAAATCGACCAGCATCGCATCGGCGGTCAGGCGGGTGCCGCGAGCGCAGGTCAGCATGCGCCGCGACTCGATACTGGCCWCCACCACTTCAACCTTGGCGCGGCGCAGAACATCGATCAGGGTCACGGTTTGCAGATCGTCGATGCCCTCGGCGAGGGTAATCAGGGCTCTAAAGGTCATGGGCGCGGTCCAGAGAATGATCTTTAAAGCGTAGTCAGCTTTCCTGCCCCTTGTTCGAGCCTGGCCGTTACTTGATGTAAAGCTGCGTCGACATCGTGTTGCCCGGCGCGTTGATGGAGGTGTTGCTGAATGTGAAGATGCCGTCCTGCTTGCCTGCCAGGTTGAAGATGTACAGATAGCCGACAGTTTTTTTCCCGGCTGAGCACTCGGTCAGGTTGCCGGTATCAAAAGCACAGACAGGGGTCCGGGTGCCATCCACTTCGAAACCGTCCAGGGCAACATGGGCTTCGCGACCGTAACCGACTTCCAGCACGTACACCTTGATGTTCGGCCCCTGGTGATCGCAACGGGTCTGCTCCTGCTTGTCCGCAATATCTTCAAAGCCACAGTTGGGCGACTCGACCTTGAGCACCTTGACCTGACTCAGTGGTGGAGCCGACGCTGCCGAGGCGGTTTGGGCACCCAGGAACAACGCGATCAACATCGTGAATACGGCAACCACGCGCGTGCTCATGTACTTCATATTCCGCCCTTCCCTGCCCTAAAAAAACAGCGCGCAGTATGGCGCAGTTCCCTTTTTGGCAAAACATCGACGACGATCGCAGCCATAAGCAGCCATGGCTCCACGCTGCTGGTATGATGCGCGGCTTTTTCCGACCCACAGAAAATTCCCAGGCGCCTACGGCGGTCTGTGCTTTGCTGTTGAGGTCGATACATTCACGGCGCCGGGCGCGCCACGGGGAGCAGACATGCTGGAAAGGCTGTTTCAACTCAAGGCACACAACACCAACGTGCGGACCGAGATTCTGGCGGGCGTCACGACCTTTTTGGCCATGGCCTACATTCTGTTCGTCAACCCGAGCATCCTCGGCGAGACCGGCATGGACAAAGGCGCGGTGTTTGTCGCCACCTGTCTGGCAGCCGCCATCGGCTCGACGACCATGGGCCTGATCGCCAACTACCCGATCGCCCTGGCACCGGGCATGGGCCTGAACGCCTTCTTCACCTACACCGTGGTCCTGCACATGGGCCACACCTGGCAAGTGGCGCTGGGTGCGGTGTTCCTCTCGGCGGTGATGTTTTTCCTGCTGTCGATCTTCCGCATCCGTGAATGGATCATCAACAGCATCCCGTTGGCGCTACGTTCGGCGATTGCCGCCGGCATCGGCCTGTTCCTGGCACTGATCGCCCTGCACAACGCCGGCATCGTCGTCAGCAACCCGGCGACCATGGTCGGCCTCGGCGACCTGAAGCAACCGGCGCCGATCCTCGCAACCCTGGGCTTTGCCCTGATCGTTGCCCTGGAGGCCCTGAAAGTGCGCGGTGCGGTGCTGATCGGCATTCTGTCGGTGACCATCGTTTCCATCCTGCTGGGCTTCAGCCCGTTCGGCGGCGTGATGTCGATGCCACCGTCGCTGGCACCGACCTTCCTGCAACTGGACATCAAAGGCGCACTGGACATCGGTCTGGTCAGCGTGATCTTCGCGTTCCTCTTTGTCGATCTGTTCGACAACTCCGGCACCCTGATCGGCGTCGCCAAGCGCGCCGGCCTGATGGGCAAGGACGGCCACATGCCGAAAATGGGTCGTGCCCTGATCGCCGACAGCACCGCGGCCATGGCCGGCTCGTTGCTGGGCACCTCGACTACCACCAGCTATATCGAATCCGCAGCCGGCGTGAGTGCCGGTGGCCGCACCGGCCTGACCGCCGTCGTGGTGGCGATTCTGTTCCTGCTGGCGCTGTTCTTCGCACCACTGGCCGCCAGCGTACCGGCCTTCGCCACCGCACCTGCCTTGCTGTTCGTCGCCGTATTGATGACCTCGGGGCTGGCGGAAATAGACTGGGACGACATCACCGTTGCCGCGCCAGTGGTAGTCACCGCGCTGGCTATGCCATTCACTTACTCCATCGCCAACGGCATCGCGTTCGGATTCATTTCCTGGACCGCCATCAAGTTGCTGTCCGGCCGTGGCCGTGAGCTGAACTCGGCGTTGGTGGTTCTGTCGATTCTGTTCGTGATCAAGTTAGGTTGGTTCAACGCATGACTTTTGATTCCCAGGCCTACGCCGTTCAGCTCGAAGAAAAGGTCACGCGCCTGCGTGATCTGCTGGCCCCGTTCGGTGCGCCCGAGCCTGCGGTGTTCGATTCGCCGCTGAAAAACTTCCGCCTGCGTGCCGAATTCCGCCTGTGGCGTGAAGCCGGCGAGCGCCACTACGCAATGTTTTCCCAGGAAGACAAACGCACGCCGATCCTGATCGAAGAGTTCCCGATCGCAAGCCTGCGCATCAACCAGTTGATGCCGCAGCTCAAGGCGGCGTGGCAAGCGAGTGCAGCCCTGAGCCACAAACTGTTCCAAGTGGAGTTCCTGACCACGCTGGCCGGCGATGCGATGATCACCCTGTGCTACCACCGCCCGCTGGACGAGCACTGGCACGCGGCGGCGTCGAAGCTGGCAGCCGACCTGAACGTCAGCATCATCGGTCGCTCGAAGGGCAAACGCGAAGTGATCGGTCACGATTACGTGGTCGAGCAACTTGAAGTCGGCGGCCGCACCTTCAGCTATCGCCAGCCGGAAGGCGCGTTCACCCAACCCAACGGCACGGTGAACCAGAAGATGCTCAACTGGGCGTATGACGCCCTTGGCGATCGTTCCGACGACTTGCTGGAGCTGTATTGCGGCAACGGCAACTTCACTTTGCCGCTCGCTACGCGCGTGCGCAAAGTGCTGGCCACCGAAATCAGCAAGACCTCGGTCAACGCAGCGCTCAGCAACCTGAGCGAAAACGCGGTGGATAACGTCACGCTGGTGCGTTTGTCTGCCGAAGAATTGACCGAAGCCCTGAACGAAGTTCGCCCGTTCCGTCGCCTGCACGGCATCGACCTCAAGAGCTACGAGTTCGGTAGCGTGTTCGTCGATCCGCCCCGCGCCGGCATGGACCCGGATACTTGCGAACTGACCCGGCGCTTCGACAACATCCTCTACATTTCCTGCAACCCGGAAACCCTCGCGGCCAACATCGCCCAACTGAACGACACTCACCGCATTACTCAATGCGCGATGTTCGACCAGTTCCCGTGGACCCATCACATGGAATCCGGWGTGYTGYTGACCCGKCGTTGATTGCTTCCCCCTACAAATCAGCCGTCCCTGGGACGGCTTTTTTGTGGGCGATCAAAGAGCCGTATCGACCTTGCGTGGGCGACCGCCCTTCTTGCCGTTGGCCCGAGCTGCCTCGGCTTTGGCGGCGCTGCTCAGACGACCATTGCGCGAGGCGATCACCGAGGCCGCCATATCCATCAGCGGTTTGCTCGCCGAAATCAAACCGGCGATGGACACCTGCAGGTCCTTGCCTTCATGGCAAAGCGCGGCTCCGGCGAAACCGATTTTCAAACCGGCGAAATCCTCGGTCTCAAAACCATCGAACTCTGGATAGTTTTTCACTGGCAACAACACACCGCTCTTCATTGCCCTGCCAATCCCATAACTGATTGTCGAGGCAGGCCGTCTGCAATTTGCTCCACCAGATGCCACGGGCTCGCCGCAAATGGGCAGGTTGCCTGAGCGCCTGGCGTAACCCCTCCAGCATGGCCAGAGGAGGTCGATGCGAATGAGGAATGACATCCCAGAGCTCTACGCCGTTGTGCCAGAAGCTGAACCGAAAGCGTGCGCTCCATGTGCCTCCATCGACGTGAACGTGTGGTGAGCAATGCTCGTCACGCAACATGACTACCAGTGACAATCCCTTGTAGCGGCATACATTCATGCTAACCCATCCGTTAGGTTATAGAATCCGAAGATTCGCCATTCCTTGAAAAACCCGATAACTGGCGCTAACCGTTCGATCAGCTGACCACGTTTGAGCCTAGCGTTTCAGGTCGACCGTCCCCTGCCAATCAGGGCAAAAAAGAGTAAGCAATCCTTTCACTGCCAATATCTGGCCGGTGATGAACTCAACGGCGCTGGTGGTTGAAACGAATCCTGTATTTGTACGCCTGCATTTGATAAATACCACCTCAGGCATCCCATTTGATTCTTGGTGTAATCAATCATGCAGCGACATTTCGACGATCTTCAGCTCGGCAGCATCGAACTGTTTTGCCTGGCCGCCGAAGCGGGCAGCTTTACCGCCGCGGCCCTGGTGGCGGGTGTGACCCCGGCCGCGGTCAGCCGCTCGGTGTCGCGGATGGAAGAACGTCTGGGTGTGCGGCTATTCGCGCGTACCACCCGCAGCGTCAAGCTGACCGACAGTGGCCGGCGCTATTTTGAGGAGTGTCGCCTGGCCCTTGCGCAACTGGTCGAGGCTCAGCGCGAAGTCATGGGCCAACAGCAGGAACCCTCCGGCACCTTGCGTATCAGCATTCCCACCACCTATGCCCACCACCGCATCCTGCCGCTGCTGCCGGCGTTCCGGGCGCGTTTTCCCGCCGTGAATGTCGAGGTGCACATCAGCAATCGCAACATCGATTTCGTCGGCGAAGGCTATGACATGGCCATCCGTGTGCGGGCGATTCCCGACTCCGGACTGATTGCCCGGCCACTGGAAGACGCCGCGCTGGTGATGATCGCCAGCCCTGACTATCTGAAGCGTGCCGGCATGCCACAAACCCTGGACGACCTGGCGCACCACGAATGCATCCAGTTCGAGCTACCCAGCAGCGGGCGGCGGATTGCCTGGCTGTTCAACGATAACGGCGTGCCGCTGGAGATTTTGGCCGAAGGTAATTACTGCTGTTCCGATGATGTATTGGGCGGCGTGACGCTGGCGAAACACGGCGCCGGGCTGTTTCAAACCTATCGCTTCATCGTCGAAAACGAACTGGCGGATGGCTCGCTGGTGGAAGTGCTCAAGCCCTATGGCGGGCGCTCCCGCCCCTTCACTTTGCTGTATCCGCAAAGCCGCCATGTGCCGTTGCGGCTCAGGGCGTTTATCGATTTTCTGGTTGAGCGTCTTCCGCGCTGAATGTTCGATCACCGCACAGATAATCCAGGGCCGGCGCCTCKACAATTGACCTTATTAACCAGTTAGTACAATTTATCTCCACAGGCTGAGACCCTCGGCCAATGCCAACAATAATAAGTGGAGAGACCCGATGTCCCCTATCGTTCTGGTGCTCAACGGCCCGAACCTGAACCTGCTCGGTACCCGTGAACCGGCGACTTATGGCCACGAAACCCTGGCGGATATTTCAGCGCTGTGCGGTCGCGCCGCCGAAGAGTTCGGCCTGAAGGTGGAGTTTCGCCAGACCAACCATGAAGGCGAACTGCTCGACTGGATTCATGCCGCCCGTGGCCGCTGCGCCGGGATCGTCATCAATCCGGCTGCCTGGACCCACACCTCGGTCGCCATTCGCGATGCGCTGGTCGCCAGCGAACTGCCCGTGATCGAAGTGCACCTGTCCAACGTCCATGCCCGCGAACCCTTCCGGCATCACTCCTTTGTCTCGTCCATCGCCACGGCGGTGATGTGCGGTTTCGGCAGCCACGGCTATCGTTTGGCGCTGGAGCATTTCAGCCAACGTTTGAAAGGTTAAGCGTGATGACACAGAACACCGTGGTRTTGGCCGGGCTGATCGGCGCCGGCATTCAGGCTTCCCGCACTCCGGCGCTGCACGAGCACGAAGGCGATGCGCAGGGTCTGCGCTACCTGTATCGACTGATCGACCTGGATCAGCTGAAACTCGACAGCGGCGCCCTGCCCGACCTGCTGATGGCCGCCGAGCGGATGAATTTCACCGGGCTGAACATCACCTTTCCGTGCAAGCAGACAATCATCCCGTTGCTCGACGAATTGTCTCCGGAAGCCCGCGGCATTGGCGCGGTGAACACGGTGGTGTTGAAGGACGGGAAACGCATCGGCCACAACACCGATTGCCTGGGCTTCGCCGAAGGGTTTCGTCGCGGCCTGCAGGACGTTGCCCGTGAGCGAGTGGTGCAAATGGGCGCCGGTGGCGCAGGCGCAGCGGTGGCCCACGCGTTATTGAGCGAAGGCGTACAACTGCTGAGCATTTTCGATGTGGATCACAGCCGGGCTCAGTCTTTGGCGGACAACCTCAATCAGCATTTCGGTTTTGGCCGCGCCGTGGCCGGTCATGACTTGCCGGGGACGCTGGGTCAGGCTGATGGACTGGTGAATACCACGCCCATGGGCATGAAAAAGCTGCCTGGCATGCCGGTGCCGGTAGAACTACTTCGGCCGCAGTTGTGGGTGGCGGAGATCGTTTACTTCCCGCTGGAAACCGAACTGCTACGCAATGCTCGCGCGCTGGGTTGCCGAACCCTGGACGGCGGCAACATGGCGGTGTTTCAGGCGGTGAAGGCGTTTGAATTATTCAGCGGCGTGGTGCCGGATGCCCAGCGGATGCTGGAGCATTTTCAGAGCATGAATGGTTGAAAAGCTTCGCAGGCAAGCATCGTCCGTAGGAGCGAGGCTTGCCTGCGAAGGCGTCAGGCCTGCAGATACCGCAACACCGACTCGCAGATCATCTCCCGATGACGCTGCTTGATACTTTCGTCCGGCAAGTCGATCTGAAAGATCTCACCAAAGGTATGACGGTTCGACACGCGATAGAAGCAAAACGAACTGATCAGCAGGTGCACATCCAGCGGATCGAGGCCGGCGCGGAATACACCCTCTGCGGCCCMGCGACGCAAAATCTCGCCCAGTGAATCGAGGATGGTGTTGTTCATCGCCTTGATCGCATCGGAGCGCTTCACATACTCAGCGTTGTGAATGTTCTCGATGCAGACGATACGCACGAAATCAACGTTGCGATCATGGTGGTCGAAGGTGAATTCCACCAACCGCCGAATCGCCTCCACCGGCGCCAGCTCGGCCAGGTGCAAGCGACTTTCGGTGCTGCGGATATCTCCGTAGAGTTTTTCCAGCACCTCGACGTAGAGCTGTTCCTTACTGCCGAAGTAGTAATAGATCATGCGTTTGGAGGTGTGGATGCGCTCGGCGATCGCATCGACGCGCGCACCGGAAAGCCCCTGCTGGACGAACTCGACAATGGCCTCTTGAAGGATGTTCTCGCGGGTTTTTTCCGGGTTGTTCTTGCGACTCTTGCGAGGCTCGGCAATTGGCTTTTCGGGCGCTACGGAGAGTTTTGAAATTATTGTCATTGCGGGCTCACGGCCATCACTGCACAAGTAGGCGATTATGGGCCGCTGCGCACAGTGAAGGAAGCCACGCGGCAGCGGTTTTGTACCCGTGTTTACGATTTTCCTACAACTTTGTCTGACGTACGCCACCACTTCGGGATTTGGCCATGGCCGCCAGTCGCACGGCTACGTTGGCCGCGCCGTACCCCGCATAGCCGTTTTTGCGCTGGATGATTTCAAAGAAAAACCGCCCTTCGAACGGCTCGGTGTACACGTGAAACAGCTCGCCACCTTGGGCATCACGGTCGTAGAGCACGTTGAAATACGCCAGCTCGCTGAGGAACTCGTCGTCGAAATCGAAGCGCGCGGCGAGGTCATCGTAGTAGTTGAGCGGGATATCCAGCAGCGGCACGCCCGCCTCCTTGGCACGGCTGACTTCGGCAAAGATGTCGTCGCAATCGAAAGCGATGTGATGCACACCGGAACCGCGATAACTCGACAGTGCGTGTGAGATCGCGGTGTTGCGATTCTCGGAAATGTTCAGCGGCAGGCGGATCGAACTGCAACGGCTGCGCAAGGCACGGCTCTTCACCAGACCATACGGGTCGGGCAGCACCACTTCATCGTCGGCTTCGAAATCCAGCAGGCTTTTATAGAACAACACCCAGCTGTCGAGGCTGTCGGCGGGCAGTGCCATGGCCATGTGGTCGATGCGCTTGAGGCCTCCGCTGGCCACGGCCGCCGGTTGCAGATTGAAGTCGGTGCCATAGACGTCGGCGTCCTGGTCCACCAGGTAAATCAGACTGCCGTCCGGCGCACGCACGGCGGCGAGTTCCAGTTCATTGGGGCCTACCAGCCCGCGATACGGCTGGCCTTTGTAAGCCACGGCTCGGGCCAACGCACTGGCGCTGTCCTTGACCCGCACGGCGGTGGCGCACAGCGATGGCCCATGGGCCTCGAAAAAACTGTGGGCGAAGGAATAAGGTTCGGAGTTGAGGATCAGGTTGATATCGCCCTGACGCAACAGGCTGACACTCTTGGAGCGGTGTTGCCYGGCCTTGACGAAACCCAGCCGCTCCAGCCAATGGGACAACTTCGCGCCGAGGCTTTCGTCCACGGCGAACTCAAGAAACTCGATGCCGTTGTATTCGCTGGCGCCTGGGGTATCGAACAGAATGTCGCGATTGGCCACAGGCGTGGCTTCCTGCTCCAGACGCTCGCGGGTTTTCTCTTCCAGGTACAGCAACGAACGCAAGCCGTCGGCGGCGTTGGCCCGGGGTGGCGCGGCGCGGAAACCGTCGTTGAAGATCTCCAGCGACAGCGGGCCTGTATAGCCGCTCTTGATGATCGGCGCGAGGAACCCCGGCAGATCGAACTCGCCCTGGCCGGGGAAACAACGGAAATGCCGGCTCCACTCCAGCACGTCCATGGCCAGGATCGGTGCATCGGCCATTTGCACGAAGAAGATCTTGTCACCGGGAATCTCGGCGATCGCCGTCGGGTCGCCCTTGAGCGACAGCGTATGGAAACTGTCCAGCAACACGCCGAGGTTCGGATGATCGGCCTGGCGAACGATGTTCCACACCTGTTGATACGTGTTCACGTGGCGGCCCCAGGCCAGCGCTTCGTAACCGATCCGCAAACCACGAGCGCCGGCCCGTTCGGCGAGCAGGCGCAAGTCGTCGACCAGGATCTGCTCATCGCCGATGGAGTCGGCCGAGGCGTTGCTGCACACCAGCACCAGGTCGGTGCCCAGCTCTTGCATCAAATCGAACTTGCGCTCGGCCCGCTCCAGATTGCGCGGCAGGCGATCGCGGCGGCAACCTTCGAAATCCCGAAAGGGTTGGAACAGTGTGATCGCTATCCCGAGATCAGCGCACATCTGCCTGATTTCCCGAGGGCTGCCGTCGTAGTAGAGAAGGTCGTTCTCGAAAATTTCCACCCCGTCAAAACCGGCGGCGGCGATGGCTTCTAGTTTTTCCGGCAGGGTACCGCTCAAGGAAACGGTGGCAATGGAACGCTGCATGTGTCGACTCCCGGTGGTGGGGACATTCTTGTTGGGCAAATTATTGGCTTGACGAATCCGCACAGCAATTCAAAGTGTACTACCCGGTTAGTTTTGCGGGCGATTATCGAACACAATGGCGGTTGGCGAATTGACGATTTTTCGTCCACTGCGCACCATCGACACCACATTGAGTCCGGTCACGACCCCATGGACTCGGTTACCAAAGACCCTGAACACCACATAAAAATTTCAAAAAACGGGTACACGCTCATGCGCTCATTCAACGCCTTGTTTGCTTGCTCCACCGATCTCACGCCAGACCTGGTGTCCATCCGAACCTTGCGCCCACTCGGCCGAACTGCGCCGCTCGCTGAATAAAACGTTGTCGTCGCCTGACGAAAACACCTCAGCCGATCAATCTCACCCGCGCCCGTCGCCATCGATTGATCACGCGCCCTTGAAGTCCCGACAAGCCTCGCTTGTCAGTCATTGAACGGATGGCACACACATGTTTCCTTCTCAAAGCTCTCGCGTGGCTTCGGCCCAAAGCGTCGCTACTGGCGGCATCGGCGACAAAATCCGCGGCGCCATGGCCGTCGGCAAAACCCGCTGGGGAATGCTGGCGCTGGTATTTTTCGCCACCACCCTGAACTACATCGACCGTGCCGCCCTGGGCGTCATGCAGCCGATCCTGGCCAAGGAACTGAGCTGGACGGCGATGGACTACGCCAACATCAACTTCTGGTTCCAGGTCGGCTACGCCGTCGGTTTCGTGCTGCAAGGCCGGTTGATCGACCGGGTCGGCGTGAAGCGCGTGTTCTTCTTCGCGGTACTGCTCTGGAGCCTGGCCACCGGCGCTCATGGCCTGGCCACTTCGGCGGCGGGTTTCATGGTCTGCCGGTTCATTCTCGGTCTGACCGAAGCCGCCAACTACCCGGCCTGCGTGAAAACCACCCGGTTGTGGTTCCCGGCTGGCGAGCGCGCCGTGGCCACCGGTATTTTCAACGCCGGGACCAACGTCGGTGCGATGTTCACACCGATGCTGCTGCCACTGATTCTTCACGCCTGGGGCTGGCAGGCAGCGTTCCTGTGCATGGCGGCGCTGGGTGGCATCTGGTTGCTGTTCTGGGGCCTGAAGTACTTCAACCCGGAAGATCACCCGAGCGTTAAACAATCGGAACTGGACTACATCCAGAAGGAAGTCGAACCGGAACAATCCCGCGTACCGTTCTCGCGAATCCTGCGCATGCGTGGCACCTGGGCCTTCGCCCTCGCCTACTCGATCACCGCGCCGGTGTTCTGGTTCTACCTGTACTGGCTGCCGCCGTTCCTCAATCAGCAATACAACCTGGGGATCA
This sequence comes from Pseudomonas sp. 05N434, assembly GCF_056396965.1. Classification (NCBI taxonomy): domain Bacteria; kingdom Pseudomonadati; phylum Pseudomonadota; class Gammaproteobacteria; order Pseudomonadales; family Pseudomonadaceae; genus Pseudomonas; species Pseudomonas sp. 05N434. Next base: position 39 of record NZ_JBFTMK010000244.1, on the reverse strand, counting down.
ACGTGACCCAGATGGGTATTCCGCTGATCATCATCTACC
>NZ_JBFTMK010000243.1:0-7082 GCF_056396965.1 Pseudomonas sp. 05N434 | reverse complement strand
CGGTGAGGGCTCATCGGATAGCTTTTCGGATAAGAAACCGCAATGAAAGCGTCACTGCTCAATAAGCTGGACATCCTCCAGGACCGTTTCGAGGAATTGACCGCCCTGCTTGGCGATGGCGAAGTCATTTCCGATCAGAACAAATTCCGCACCTATTCCAAGGAATACGCGGAAGTCGAGCCGATCGTCGACACCTATAAACAGCTGCTTAAAGTGCAGGGCGACCTCGAAGGCGCACAGGCACTGCTCAAGGACAGCGACCCGGACATGCGTGAAATGGCCGTGGAAGAAGTCCGCGAAGCCAAGGAACGATTGATCGAGCTCGAAGCCAGCCTGCAACGCATGCTGCTGCCCAAGGATCCGAACGACGGTCGTAACGTGTTCCTGGAAATCCGCGCGGGCACCGGCGGTGACGAAGCGGCGATTTTCTCCGGCGACCTGTTCCGCATGTATTCGCGTTACGCCGAGCGGCGTGGCTGGCGGGTAGAGATTCTCTCGGAGAACGAAGGCGAACACGGTGGCTATAAAGAAGTTATCGCCCGTGTCGAAGGCGAGAACGTCTACGGCAAACTGAAGTTCGAATCCGGTGCGCACCGTGTGCAGCGGGTTCCGGCCACTGAATCCCAAGGTCGCATCCACACCTCGGCCTGCACCGTGGCGGTATTGCCCGAGCCGGATGAGCAGGAAGCCATTGAGATCAACCCGGCGGATCTGCGGGTCGACACCTATCGCTCCTCCGGTGCCGGTGGTCAGCACGTCAACAAGACCGACTCGGCGATTCGTATCACCCACTTGCCGTCCGGTATTGTCGTCGAGTGCCAGGAAGAACGTTCCCAGCACAAGAACCGCGCCCGGGCGATGTCCTGGCTGTCGGCCAAGCTCAACGACCAGCAGACCAGTGCCGCGGCCAATGCCATCGCCAGCGAGCGTAAATTGCTGGTCGGTTCCGGTGACCGCTCCGAGCGGATCCGTACCTACAACTTCGCCCAGGGCCGGGTCACCGACCATCGGGTCAACCTGACGCTGTATTCGCTCGACGAAATTCTTGCGGGCGGCGTGGATGCGGTGATCGAACCGTTGCTGGCCGAGTACCAGGCCGATCAATTGGCAGCGATAGGTGAGTAAATGACGATCATTGCCAGCTTGCTGCGCGCCGCCGATTTGCCTGATTCGCCCACCGCGCGTCTGGATGCCGAATTGCTGTTAGCGGCGGCCTTGGGCAAGTCCCGCAGCTTTCTGCACACCTGGCCTGAGCGTATCGTCCCGAGCGAAGCGGCACTGAAGTTTGCCGAGTATTTGCAGCGCCGCCGCAGCGGTGAGCCAGTGGCCTATATTCTGGGTCAGCAAGGCTTCTGGAAGCTCGACCTGGAAGTCGCGCCCCACACGCTGATTCCGCGTCCCGACACTGAATTGCTGGTGGAAGCGGCGTTGGAACTGTTGCCGGCCACCCCAGCCAAGGTGCTCGATCTGGGCACCGGCAGTGGTGCCATCGCCTTGGCGCTGGCCAGCGAGCGTCCGGCCTGGAAGGTCACCGCCGTGGATCGCGTGCTGGAAGCCGTGGCCCTGGCCGAGCGCAATCGTCAGCGCTTGAACCTGAGCAATGCCACGGTGTTGAGCAGTCATTGGTTCAGTGCCCTGGAAGGCCAGCGTTTTCAACTGATCATCAGCAATCCGCCCTACATAGCTTCGACCGATCCGCATCTGGTAGAGGGCGACGTACGCTTTGAGCCGGCCAGTGCCTTGGTGGCGGGTGTCGATGGGCTCGACGATTTGCGTCTGATCGTCGCCCAGGCACCGGATTATCTTGAAGCGGGTGGCTGGTTGATGCTCGAACACGGTTACGATCAAGCCTGCGCAGTGTGCGATTTGCTGCTGACCCGCGGCTTTGAAGAAGTCCATAGCCGCACCGATCTGGGCGGTCACCAACGCATCAGTCTGGGGCGCTTGCCGTGCTGAATGATCAGGAATTGCTGCGATACAGCCGGCAGATTCTGCTGCAACACGTCGACATCGACGGCCAGTTACGGCTCAAGGAAAGCCGTGTGCTGATTATCGGTCTCGGTGGCCTAGGTTCGCCGGTTGCGCTGTACCTGGCCGCGGCCGGTGTCGGTGAGTTGCATCTGGCAGACTTCGACACGGTCGACCTGACCAATCTGCAACGCCAGATCGTTCATGACACCGACAGCGTCGGCCTGAGCAAGGTCGATTCGGCGATCCGTCGCCTGACCGCGATCAATCCAGAGATTCAGCTGATCGCCCATCGCACTGCATTGGACGAGGATTCGCTGGCCGCCGCTGTTGCCGCGGTGGATCTGGTGCTGGACTGTTCCGACAATTTTTCCACCCGCGAGGCGGTCAACGCTGCGTGTGTGGCCGCGCGCAAGCCGCTGGTCAGCGGTGCGGCGATTCGTCTGGAAGGGCAATTGTCGGTGTTCGACCCGCGTCGTCCAGAGAGCCCGTGCTACCACTGTTTATACGGGCACGGCAGCGAGGCCGAGTTGACCTGCAGCGAGGCGGGCGTCGTCGGTCCTTTGGTCGGGTTGGTCGGCAGCCTCCAGGCACTGGAAGCGCTGAAACTGCTGGTGGGGTTCGGCGAGCCGCTGGTGGGGCGCCTGTTATTGATCGATGCCTTGGGCTCACGCTTCCGTGAATTGCGGGTCAAGCGTGATCCGGGCTGCAGCGTCTGCGGGTCGCGCCATGCGTGAAGCGCCGATTGCTGTGTTCGATTCCGGCGTCGGTGGACTCTCCGTGCTGGCCGAGATCCAGCAGTTGCTGCCCAACGAGTCTCTGTTGTACTTCGGCGATTGCGGGAATATTCCCTACGGCGAGAAAACCCCGGCATTCATCCGCCAGCGTTGCAGTGTCATGGCGCAGTTCTTTCAGCAGCAAGGCGCCAAGGCGCTGGTGCTGGCTTGCAACACCGCGACGGTGGCCGGTGTTGCGGACTTGCGGCGCGATTACCCCGAGTGGCCTATCGTCGGCATGGAGCCTGCGGTCAAACCGGCCGCTGCGGCGACGCGCAGCGGTGTGGTCGGCGTGCTCGCCACCACCGGTACTTTGCAGAGTGCCAAGTTTGCTGCCTTGCTCGATCGTTTCGCCACCGATGTACGGGTGATTACTCAGCCGTGCCCCGGGCTGGTGGAGCTGATTGAAAATGGCGATCTGCACAGCGAGACATTGCGTCAGTTGCTGCAAGGGTATGTCGAGCCGCTGCTGGCTGCAGGTGCAGATACGATCATTCTGGGCTGTACCCATTATCCCTTTTTAAAGCCACTGCTAAGGCAGATGCTCCCGCAAAGCATCAGCTTGATCGATACGGGTGCCGCTGTGGCGCGGCAGCTCCAGCGTCTGCTGGCCGAGCGTGAATTGCTGGCCGAGGGGCCTGCTCGCCCCGCACAGTTCTGGTCGAGTGCGGACCCAGAACATTTCAGAAATATCTTGCCGATCCTGTGGAATATGTCTGGGGTTGTGCGAAGCTTCGAAAAGTAGAGACGCGTAGCAAACGAATAATTGGGGTGAGCTTCTGATTAAACGGTGACTTCTATAGCTTTGTTTGTTTTGCAGCATAAAAATCATACTAAATTGTTCGGAAAAGGATGTTTCTAATGAAGCGACTATTCTGTTTGGCCGCGATTGCGACCGCATTGATGGGGCACAGTTTTACCGCGCAGGCGGCAGGGGTGGAGTTCGGGGTCGGCCAGACCAGCGATTCGACCATGACCTACCGACTGGGCATGCAGTTCGATTGGGACAAGAGCTGGTTGCAGAGTGATGTTGGCCGCTTGACCGGCTACTGGAGCGGCGCTTACACCTACTGGGAAGGCGACAAAACGGCGAGCAATCACAGTTTGTCGTTCTCGCCGGTACTGGTGTACGAGTTTGCCGGTCAGACCATCAAGCCCTACGTCGAAGCGGGTATCGGTATCGCGGTGTTTGCCAACACCGAATACGAAGATAACAAGCTCGGCAGTGCCTTTCAGTTCGAAGACCGTTTCGGGTTTGGTCTGCGCTTTGCCGGCGGACATGAAGTCGGGATTCGCGCCACCCACTACTCCAATGCCGGGATCAGTAACCCGAACGACGGTGTAGAAAGCTACGCATTGCATTACACGATGCCGTTGTAAGCCTGCAGTGTTTAGATGTGGGAGCTACCTGTGGCGGGGGCTCTCACATGGCATCGGGTGACTGCGATCTCACCGATACGCCGTCGCAATCCCCTGGCGTTCGGTGATGCATTCCGGTGCGCCCATTTCGAACTCCCGGCAGATCAGCGGACGCTTTTCATAGATGGTGCACATCATGCTGTTGCGATCCAGTGCGGCGCACCAGCCGTCATCCAGTCGCAGCATGACTTCACCACCCCAATCATCGGTATCGATAAAACGTTCGGGCACGCCGGTGTCAGTGATCAGCATCACTTCAAGCTGGCAGCAGCAGGCTGCGCAGGTCGAGCAGGTGACCGCAGGCTCGGCGACTTGCGTGTGGGGAATGGTTTTCATGGCGCGCAGTGTAAGGCAGTGGGCCCACGCTGTGTAAAAGGCCTGACAGACGCTCAGGCTTCACGGCAGATCCTCGATCGGCGGCTTGTTTCGCGCTTGTTCGTCGATTGCCAGTCCCGCCCGGTCGGGTTGTTGCGGCAGGGGCCAAAGAACAGGCATGAGCAGCTCCGGCAAGGAGCATTCCAGTGGACGATTCTTGATCATGTCGAGGAGGTATCGCGCGGCTTGGCCTGCCGACCAGTCGAGATGTATCGGGGCGCCGTCGTTCAGAGGCGTATCGATAAGCCCTGGGCTGACCACGGTCATTTCGATGTTTTCCGGCGTCATGTCGATGCGCAATGACTCGAATAGATGACGCAACCCGGCCTTTGAATCGCCATAGGATTCGGCCCACGGCAGGGGTAACCAGGTCACCGAACTGGCAATGCCCACCAGATGCGGCGCAGTGCCCGCCTGCAGCAAAGGCCGGGCGGCTGCRATGCAATAACTGCTGGCAAGCAAGTTGGTACGCATGATGTGCTCGATGATTGACGAATCGAGCTGATTGGCGTCGACGTATTCGCAGGTGCCTGCGTTAAGGATCATGGTGTCCAGAGAGCCCCATTCCTGCGCAATCTGCTCACCGATTTCGCGCACCCTTTGGCTGTTGGTCAAATCGCCCGCGACCACCAGCACTTGACCGGGATAGCGCTCAGACAGGGATATCAGTGATGCCACCGAGCGGGAGCTGGCCGCCAGATGAGCCCCGGTTTTCAGTATTTCTTCAGCCAGCACAGCACCAATACCGTTGCTGGCGCCGGTCAACCAGTATCGCCTTGGAGGTGTACGACTCATCCCAATCCCCTTATTTACCCAATATTTCCCTGGCTCAATTCCGTGTTCATGACGCAACGCTGCAGCATCAATTTAATGACGGTGGCGATAAACCCTGTCGTGATGGCAGGTTCTTGAACGCGTCCAGGGCCCGTTCACGGGAAGCACTCAGATTGACGATAGGCGACGGGTAGCCCCTCACACCGAACAATCCGCCGAGATTGGCCAGATTGTGCAGGTCTTTATTGTTCATTTCGTTGAGCTCCGGCAACCAGTGCTTGATGAACACCCCTTGTGCATCGAACTTTTCCGACTGGCTCAGCGGGTTGAAAATCCGGAAGTAGGGCGCCGAATCAGTGCCGGTGGACGAACTCCACTGCCAGCCACCATTGTTCGCCGCCAGGTCGCCATCAATCAGGTGCCGCATGAAGAAGCGCTCGCCTTCACGCCAGTCGATCAGCAGGTTCTTGGTCAGGAACATCGCCACCACCATGCGCAGACGGTTGTGCATCCAGCCGGTTTCCAGCAATTGGCGCATGGCGGCATCGATGATCGGCAGGCCGGTGCGGCCTTGCTGCCAGGCCTTGAGTTCTTGCGGGGCGTCACGCCAGACCAGGGCTTCGGTTTCCGGCCGGAAGGCGCGGTGCCGGGATACACGGGGGTAGCCCACCAATATGTGTTTGTAGAACTCGCGCCACAGCAGCTCGTTGATCCAGGTGATGGCGCCGACCTTGCCGCTTTCGAACTCGCCCTGATTGCTTCGCAACGCGGCGTGCAGGCACTGACGAGGGGAGATCACCCCGGCGGTGAGATAGGCCGAGAGCTGGCTGGTGCCGGGCTTTGCCGGGAAGTCGCGTTCGCTGTGGTAATAGTCGATCTGGGCGTCGACAAAGGTGTCGAGGCGGCGTCGGGCTTCGGTTTCACCGGCTGGCCAGAGGGCACGCAAGCTGTCGTTGGGAGAATCGAAACCCTCGACACGGGAGGGCGGTTCGTCGCTGCTGATATCCAATGGAGCCTGAAGGGCGGGTGCAGCGACCAATCCGGGCAATGAAGCGTGCAGGCGTTCGTAGCAGACCTTGCGAAACTGGCTGAAGACCTGGAAGTAGGTTCCGGTTCTGGTGAGCACGGTGCCTGGCTTGAACAGCAGCTGATCGAGGTGGCTGTAAAAGTCGATGCCCCGGGCTTTCAGCGCTTGGGCCACCGCCGCATCACGGCGGGTCTCATGAATGCCGTATTCCTCGTTGACGTGCACCGCGTCGATCTTCAGCTGCTGGCACAGTTCGAGCAGAACCTTGGGCGCTTCATCCCAGCGGGACGCCTGGCGAATCAGTAGCGGGATGTTCAGGGCGTCCAGCGCGCGTCGTAATTCGGCGAGGTTGCGCAACCAGAAGTCCACTTTGCACGGCGCGTCGTCGTGCGCAAGCCACTGCTGCGGGCTCGGCAAATACACCGCCACACACGGGCCACGGGCTGCGGCGGCCGAGAGGGCGGTGTTGTCGTGTAGACGCAGGTCGCTGCGCAGCCAGATCAATTGCATGGTCGTATCCGTACGATTCATCAAAAAAGCGCCATTAAATGAGCCCGCGCTGTATCAGGTCCAGATGGGCCGATAACGGGTTATCGGCCAGGATCAAATCAGCAATGGCGGTGTTTTTTGCGGACAAATCGGCGTGGTGGATGCACACCGTTGGTCCGGCGATCATTTTTGGGCAACTGACGCCATTCAAAAGTTTCGACAATTTTGCAAGATTCATGGCTTTGCTGGAATAC
>NZ_JBFTMK010000242.1:0-7168 GCF_056396965.1 Pseudomonas sp. 05N434 | reverse complement strand
ATATTCAGGCGTCATTTAAGTGACCGCCACAACCACCATTCTTCAGAGAAACAGACCCTTTACAGCGCCGACGCGACCGTTACAACCCATGAATAATTCATACGCACTGACGAACGGAGTAAAAATATAAAATAGCCATACAAATCAACAATATAAAACTTCAACAACACTTAAATAAAAACCTCATAAAATCATTAAAAACCATAAGTGACCGACCACGAATATAAAAGTTTCAAACTTTATAATTAAATAAAAACCCACACATAACGCTTTAAAATATTCACCTTTGATGCTAATAATCCGGCAGCTTCCGGGTTTCCAGGCGACGTCCCCTCTCACATGAAGTGAACATCAGCGCTCACGCTGACTATCCCGGCCTTTACTAAACTCAAATAACGCTAGCGTGGCTCAAGTTTCAATATAACTTGGGGCAGCTTTTGTGTTGCGCACTAGAACTGCGCGAGGAAGGCATCATCGTCCGCCATCATTCAAGGCTTAAAGTCCTTTCGATCTTCGGTACCCGTCCTGAAGCCATCAAGATGGCGCCTTTAGTCAAAGCCCTCGCTGCGGAACCTGGCATTCATTCGCAGATATGCATCACCGGCCAACATCAAAGCATGCTTAAACAGGTGCTGGATCTGTTCAACCTCAAGGCCGATTACACCCTCGATGTGATGACGCCGCACCAGACGCTTAATTCGCTGACCGCGGCGCTTTACGAGGCGATTGATCCGGTGCTGGAAATGGCCCAGCCGGATCGGGTGCTGGTACATGGCGATACCACTTCGGCCATGGTGGCCGCGATGGCTGCGTTCCATCGACGCATCCCGGTCGGCCATGTGGAAGCCGGCCTGCGCACCGGTGACATCTACAGCCCATGGCCGGAAGAAATGAATCGTCGCTGCATCGACCTGGGTGCGGACATGCTGTTTGCGCCGACCCACGAGTCGCAAAAAAACCTGCTCGACGAGCGTTTGCAGGGGCGCTCTTTCGTGACCGGCAACACGGTGATCGACGCTTTGCAGATGACCGCGCAGCGCATCGAACAGGACGCTGACCTGCGTGCAGGCCTGGATGAGCAATTCTCGTTCCTGCAACCCGGCCGCAAGGTATTGCTGGTCACCGGGCATCGTCGGGAAAACTTCGGCGAAGGCTTCCTCGACATCTGCAAGGCCCTGAGCCATTTGGCCCGGCGTGCCGACATCCAGATCGTCTATCCGGTGCACTTGAACCCCAATGTCATGGGCCCRGTCACCGAGCAGTTGGGCGACCTGCCCAATGTGCACCTGATCAAGCCACTGGACTACCTGGCTTTCGTGCGCCTGATGCAACGGGCACACGTGATCCTCACCGACTCCGGTGGCGTGCAGGAAGAAGCCCCCTCACTGGGTAAACCCGTGCTGGTCATGCGTGACGTTACCGAGCGCCCCGAAGCGGTCGCGGCGGGCACTGTGCGCCTGGTCGGGACCTCGCCGGACTCGATCATCGCGAGTGTCAACGCGTTGTTCGATGACGAGTTGCTGTGGCGTCGATGCTCCCAGGCGGCCAACCCATACGGCGATGGCTACGCCAGTGCGCGCATCGTCGACGCGCTGATGGGTCGTCCGGTCGATGAGTTCGTCGTCGCTCGGCAGTCATTGCCCAAGTTCCTGCATTACCCGACAGCGGTGCCTGTGCCCGAGGAAAATTACCCGGCTTTCACCTCTCTCTAAACCGAACCGCTCCTCCCCTTATCAGCTCGAGATCTACCTGAATGAAGTCTTCCGTTGCCATCCATACGGGGGCGCTCAGCGCCCTTGCCTGTGGCGTGAGCCTGCTCGCGGTCATGCCGACCTTCGCCTTGGCCGCGGACAGCCCGCTCACCCAGGCGATCAACCGACTCAACGCCGACACTCGGCAGGAGCGTGAGATCCGCTTGAGCGATCTGGGGATCGACGCCCCCATCATCCTGGGTTCCACCGATGCCCGGCGCGAATTGTATTTACCCGTGCCGGCGGGCGTACCACTGACCGATGCCACGCTGAATTTCGACGCCAGCTACCTCAACGGCGAAGGCGGCCGCAACACCTTGCTGCTGTCGCTGGACGGTTATCCGGTGCGCGCCGAAGGGCTCAGCGAAGCTCAAGGTGACGCCAGCGCCACGCTGGGCGTGGACAAGACCGCGCGTGACAGCGGGTCGGTGCGCCTGGGTATTGCCTGGTCGTCGATCGTGTCCCGCGTGTTGTGCGAAGACGAACGCGCCATCGGCAACGTATTGCGTATCGAACCGGACACCCGCCTCAACTACAGCTACGACGCCAGCCAGTTACAGGACGTTGGTGCAGCCTGGACGGCACTGCCCGGCAAACCGGGGATCATGGTCGCGCCGGGCACCCTAACCGCCGAAAGCTACGACGCCGCCTGGCGTCTGGGCGTGGCACTGGAACGGATCGGCAAGCACAGCCACATCCTGCCCTATCCTGCCGTACAGGACAGCGTTGACCTGACCGGCCTGCGTATCCCGGCCGAGCTGCAAACTATTCCAGCGTTCGCCAGCCTCAGCGGCAAAGGCCCGCACGTCCTGGAGAACCCGGCGCAAATCGGCGCGCTGCTGATGTTGGGGCAAACCCCGAACGTCCAGGCGGATCTGGCCATCAACGACCCGCAACTGCTCAAGGCCGTCAATGAGTCTCTGGATGCGCTGCAAAGTCAGATTCAAGGTCTCGACGCCACCGCAGCCAGCGCCTTCGCGCAATGGCGTGTGCGGCATATCAATGCAGGCCTGGCCGCCACCGGCACGGACAATGTGCGCCTGGCATTGCTGGGGACACGCCCGGTGCTGACGATCGCACCGCAAGCGACCGGCAAGGCCTTGGCCTTGTTCAGCTCCGCCTGGAACACACTGGCACGCAGCCGCCAATTGACCGTCAGCGAAGCACAGTTGCCATTGAGCGCCGACGGCCGTGTGGCCTTGTCGCGCCTGGGCGGCAAACCCGGCGCGATCGACGTGCTGGCCAAATCCGACTGGAGCACCTCGTTCCCTCTGGGCAGCGTGGCCTACGACGGACGTCTGCCGGTGAAGGCGGTGATCGATGTGTCCGCCGCACCCGGCGCCTCGGACACCGCGCCGGTGGCCTCGCTGTTTCTCAACGATTATCTGATTGGCGCACAACAGCTCGTGGCCAACGGAGAAAAGCAACGCATTGAAGCGCGGATCCCACGTTACGCCGTGGGCTCGACCAACGTGCTGCGTGTGTCGTTCCAGCGCCAGCCGGTCAGTGATCGCTGCCTCGAAACGCCACAAGCCTTCCCGGTCTCGGTGCTACCGACCAGCCATATCGTGTTGGAAAAGACTGCGCTGGATGATGACTTTTCCGGCATGGCTGCACGCTTTGCCGTGAACGCGCAGATCCTCGTGCCGCAGGCCTACCTCGAACACCCGGCAAGCAGTTTGCCGCAGGTGATTTCGGTGGCTGACGCCGCCGGTGTTTCGCCGCTGCGTGCGCAATTGAATATCAGCGCAGACCCGAAAGTCTCAGTCACGCCAGACAAAGCCTTCCTGGCCTTCGAGTTGCCGATCAAGGACAGTAAAGAGTCGGTGCAGGTCGACGAGCAGGGCCGCCTGCGTATCAATCACAAGGATCAGGTGTTGCTCGACGTGCATCCCCTCAACCACCTGGCTTCGTTGCAAGCCGTGGAAAGCGGCGGCCAGCACGGTCTGGTCTATCGCACACTGGGCACCGACGCCCCCCGCTTCGCCAGGCAGGTTCTGCTGAGTCGCGGCGACGTCGCCATCCTCGGTGACAACGGTACGCTGACCACCTTCGACACCCAGGACCCCAGTGGCAGCCAATTGATCGACCACGAAGAACCCAAGGGGCTGGACGCCTGGCGCACACCGTCGCTGTTGTGGCTGATTCCCGGTGGCATCCTGTTGGTCCTCATCCTGTTGCTGGCCGGCCGTAACGCCCGTCGCAATCGCCAGTAACGGTAACCCTCGATGACGTCGCTTTATTGGCCCTATTGGCTGGCCCACTACTACAGCTTCCTGGAGACCTCGACCATCGTGGTCGCGGTGCTGATTCTGATTTCCAGCCTGGACGATCTGTTCATTGACCTGTGGTACTGGTCTCGTCGCCTGTTCCGCAAATTCACCGTGGGTCGCAAGTACCGGCCGCTGACCGCCGAGCAACTGATGGCCCGGGATGAACAACCGCTGGCAATCATGGTTCCGGCCTGGCTGGAATACGACGTCATCGCGCCGATGATCGAGAACATGGTGTCGACCCTGGACTACCAGAACTATGTGGTCTTCGTCGGCACCTACATCAACGACCAACGCACCATCGATGAAGTGGAGCGCATGCGTCGGCGCTACAAGCAGCTGCATCGCGTGGAAGTCCCGCATGCCGGGCCGACCTGCAAGGCCGACTGTCTGAACTGGGTGATCCAGGCGATTTTCCTGCATGAGAAAACCCACGGCATGACCTTCGCCGGCGTCGTGCTGCACGACAGCGAAGACGTGCTGCACCCGCTGGAATTGCGCCTGTTCAACTACTTGCTGCCGCGCAAGGACATGATCCAGTTGCCCGTGGTTTCGCTGGAGCGCAACTGGTACGAATGGGTGGCCGGCACCTACATGGACGAATTCGCCGAATGGCATGGCAAGGATCTGGTGGTGCGAGAAAGCATGACCGATACCGTGCCATCTGCCGGGGTCGGCACCTGTTTTTCACATCGTGCCTTGCGAGTGTTGGCCGGGGAAACCCAGAACCAGCCATTCAACACCGACAGCCTCACCGAGGACTACGACGTCGGCGCACGCCTGGCCAAGGTCGGTATGAATGCGATCTTCGTGCGCTTCCCGGTGCAGTTTCGCGTGCTGCGCAAATCATGGTTTCGCAAGCCTTACGAATCGACCCTGAAGATGCCGTTGTGCGTGCGCGAATTCTTTCCCGACACCTTCCGCACCGCGTTCCGCCAGAAGGCCCGCTGGACATTGGGCATCGGGCTGCAAGGCTGGGAACAAATGGGCTGGAGCGGCTCGCTGGCCAACCGTTATCTACTGTTTCGCGACCGCAAAGGCGTAGTGACGGCGTTCGTCAGCATCATCGCCTACGTGATTCTGGCGCAGTTGCTGGGCCTGATTGTTTTGCGCCAGAGCGGACTGTGGGACGTGAGTTTCCCGACGCCGTTTGAAACCAACGGCTTTATCCAATACCTGCTGCTGGCCAACGGTATCGCGCTGGCCTGGCGCATCGCGCATCGCTGCTATTTCACCACCGTGCTATACGGCTGGCAGCATRGTTTGCTGTCGATCCCGCGCATGGTGGTGGGCAACTTCGTCAACTTCATGGCCGCGTCACGGGCCTGGCGCATGTTCCTGGTTGGCAAGGCGCTGAACCGCAAACTGGTGTGGGACAAGACCATGCACGACTTCCCGTCCACCGACCTGGTCGCTGCCGCACCGCGCAAACTGGGCAGCGTGTTGCTGTCCTGGCAGGCGATCAACGAAACCGACCYGCAAAATGCTCTCGTCGAACAGAAAACCCGACACATGCCATTGGGGCGGATTTTGCTCAGCAACGGCTGGCTGGACGACGAAACGCTCGCGGAAGCCATCGCCTTTCAGAACGACTTGCCGCGGGTGTTCGATGTGGCCGCCAAGGCGCGGGACTCGAACCAGACCCTGGACGACGAATTCGCCCTGCGCTGGCGCGTGGTGCCGCTTGGCTTGAATGCCGACGGCCGTGCGCAAGTCGCCGTGGCCAGCCCACTGCCGGCCGAAGGCCTGCAACAGGTCAGCGACGAACTGGGCAGCGAACCGGTGCAGCTGATTGCCCGGGAGAGCGAAATCGTCGCGCAATTGCGTCAACTGAACGTGCGCGAAGGCCAATCCGTGCCGGATGCCCGAGCGCCATTGCTGGGCGACCTGTTGATCGAAATGGGCCTGCTGGATCGCGATGTGTTCAGCCGCGCGATGTTGCAGTACCGCCCGCAGCATCATGGCCGCATTGGCGACTATCTGGTCGACAGCGGCGTGCTGCCTCGCGCCACCATCGAAAAAGCCGTGGCACGTCAGCACAGCCACTACCCTGCGGAGCTTCCTGCATGAATCGCCCCTTACTGACCCTCATGGCCACGGGGCTGAGCCTGATACCTGCGTTTGCTCATGCCCAGACGCTGCCATTGCCATTGACCGGTCCGGCCTATGTCACCGCCAACGAGGCGTACAGCGCTTACGAGCGCAAAGACTATGACCTGGCCATCGCCAAGGCTCGCGAAGCGCTACGTCAGCGCGCCGACATCCAGCGTTTGAACACGCTGATTGTGCTGGCTCAGCGCGACAAGGACCTGCGTGATCATCCCAGGCGCTACCCGCAATCACGTCAGGCTCCGGGCTTCGGTGCTGCTGCCCAGGCCTTCAAGGCCTATGACCGCGATGACTTCGGCGCTGCTGCCCAGGCCGCACGCAAGGCCATCGCTCAGGCGCCTAAACGCATGGACTATCGACTGCTGCTGATCGAGTCCTTGCAGCGCCAACCGCATCTGCAGGAAGCGGATCAAGCCACCACCCAGGCGCTTGCGATGTTCCCGGACGACGACGCGTTGCTGATGCGGCGCACAGCGATTCGTCGTCAACTGGCGGTGCCGCTGGCGGTTCAGGGCTATCGCGCCCTGCAGCAAGGCCATGTGCCGCTGGCCGTGGATCAGGCCAGAAAAGCCGTCGCCTGGGCCCCGGAAATCGGCGCCAACCAGCAACTGCTGATCAGCGCCCTGCTCGCCGCCAACGATTACCCTGGGGCCGAGCAAGCCGCGTCCGCTGCATTGGCACAGGATGACGGGGAAATCGCACCGTGGATTCTGCGCAGCTACGCCCTTGATCGGCAGGGTAAGACTCAAGCCGCTCAAACTGACCTGAAGCAGGCCCTCGCCATCGATGGCCTGCCGCAAGCGCAAGTCCGCGACATTCGTTTCTTCGCCGCCGACGCCGCACTGGCCCATGGCGAGCCTCAGCAGGCGCTCGATGATTTGCAGCCACTGGTCGACGATGAAGGTGGCGAAATAGCCCGCCGACGCAGCGCCGCACGAGTGGCGCTGCGGCAGAAAAACAATGGGGATCTGAACACTGCCGCTCACGTCCCTGCTCCAGCCCTGAACTGTCAGGAAACGGCCTTCGGCCTGGTGT
>NZ_JBFTMK010000241.1:0-7196 GCF_056396965.1 Pseudomonas sp. 05N434 | reverse complement strand
GGTTTCAATCAGAAGGATCGGAACATGCGATTTAAAGGGGTAGCCACCTGCTTCGCAATCATCCTTCTGTGCGGCCAGGTGTGGGCGACTGATCAGGAGCAAAAAAAGGAAGTGGCTGAAGACAAGGCACAGGTCCTGGAGCAGAAAGCGGCAGAGAAGGGTAACGAAGCTCCGGTGCCCAAATCCGAGGTCATCACCCCCTCCGAAGCGCAGGCGGTCGATCCGGCGGGCACGGCGCCGCTGGAGGATGCCATTACGTGCCTTGCACGCAGTATCTACTGGGAAGCCAAAGGGGTGACTGCTGCCGACATGGAAGGCGTCGCCAGCGTGGTCATGAACCGGCTGGGTCACGAAGGTTTTCCGGATACGGTGTGCGCCGTGGTCAAGCAAGGTTCCGAAAAGCATGCCTGCCAGTTTTCCTGGTGGTGCGACGGGCGTGCGGATCAGGTAAAGGAAGACGACGAATATGCCATCGCCAAGGAGATCGCGCGCAAGGCACTCAACAAGCAACTGACGGACCGCACCCACGGTGCCTTGTATTTCCACGACAGAACGGTGAAACCCGACTGGGCGAAGCAGTACATCAAGACGGGCGAGACCCGGAAGTTTCTGTTCTATAAACCTGGTGGCGGAACGGCAAAGTAGGTGCGAATCGCTTCGCACCATCTGGAGCCAACCCTCTACTGGCCGCTTATGCTACGAGAGGGAAACGCTACGGTGATGGTCAGCCCCTCGCGCTTCCAGTCACGGCGGATTTCGCCGTGAAGCTGGCCATGCACGGTCGCTTTGGCGAGAAGGGTGCCGAACCCGGTGCTGTCGGGCTCCCGGTCAATGAGCGGGCCATTCCTTTCGCTCCAGACCACGGTGAATACCTCCTCACTCTCGCTACAGGCAATATCCAAAAGCCCTTCAGGCAAAGAGAGCGCCCCATATTTCGCGGCGTTGGTTGCAAACTCATGCAACAGCAAAGCGAAGCTGGTGACTGATGCACCGTCAATCGTTATGTCAGGGCCGGTCACGACGGCGCGTGACTGGCTGGTATCCCCGCTATCGGCATAAGGCGCGAGAATGGTTTGAATGAGGGCATGCAATGTCGTTGGCTGCTCGTTACTCAAACCGTGCGGTATGGTCAGGGTATGGGCTCGCGCCAATGCGTTCAGCCGTGCGCAAACGGCGGAGGCGAGTTCACCGGGGGTCGTTGCCGAACGGGCGCTCAGTGAGACCACGCTGTTTGCCAGGGTGAACAGGTTTTTCACCCGGTGATCCATCTCTCTGATGAGCAGGCTCTTTTGTTCTTCCGCCTGTCGTCGCTCAGTGATATCGCGAGCGATTTTGGCCGCTCCGACAATACGGCCTTGCCGATTTCTGATAGGGGAGACGGCGAGAGAGATCTCGACCAGGCTGCCGTCTTTGCGCCGCCGGAGGGTTTCATAGTGTTCGATGCGCTCGCCTCGACGGATGCGCGCCAAAATGCCGGGTTCCTCATCCCGTCGATCCAGGGGGATGAGCATATCAATGGGTTGGCCGACCGCTTCCTCGGCCGTGTAACCGAAGAGTCGCTGGGCGCCAGCGTTCCAGTTGGTAATCGTGCCGTTCAGGTCTTTGGCGATGATCGCGTCGGCGGACGATTCGACCAGCGCGTCATGGATCAGCGCGGCTTTGTCGGCGACGGTCTGGTCAGTCAGATCGATCAGCATGTTAACGGCGCCTATCAGGCTGCCTTCTGCATCGAAGATCGGCGAGGGGCACGCCAGAAAACGAACGCGTGTGCCATCCGGACGCTCGGCGATGGCTTCAATCCCTCTGACAGGACGTTGTTCCTTCAATGCCATGGACATGGGGCATTCATCGTGGGGCAGCGGCGTGCCGTCAGGCCAATAGAGCTTCCAGGAGCCGCAAAAGGTGCTCTCCCCAAGCGTCGGGGTCACTCCCCACAGTGCCACCGCTGCACGGTTGTAAAAGGTGATCAGACCCTTGGCATCGGTGGTGTAGATGGCCTCGGGCAGTGCCTCAAGGACATCGCTCAACCCCAGGTCATGAAGGGACGGGGAGGTTTGCTCGCTACCTTCTGAGGGTGTACAGGTAGGTCCAATAGCGGTGTCGTCCTCATGGACAGGCCCTTGGCTCATTCGCAAACTCCATGCTGGTGGTGCCTTGGCACTCGATTCAGGTGATTCGGGTTGAAACACAGGATATAGCGATGTGGCGAGGTCCCGGAAAGAACCTTGCCTCTAATTAAGGACTATTTTTGGTCGCGCACAAGAAGCTTGATCGAAATTCGCTCGCTGCTGCCCGTACATTTTTACGCTTTCTTTACGGTAGGTGTTTTCCCTTGCGAGGATACTTGCCGCGTTTTTTTGATCGTCGACAGGCCTGCAAACTCTCCAGGTCGCTTGAACGAACGGCATGACACCCATGGACTAATCTCATTATCAAGCCGTGGGGTTTCAAGGCTGAGTTCCAATGTTTGCCCGGTAGCCCCGCAAACCCTCTTGCTCGAAGGTGGCATGCCATTTATTTCCTTCAATCTCAGAGAAGCTACCCGTGAGCGAAACAGCGATCCCCGCCCATGAAAACTCCCACGCCAAAACATCAGGAGTGGGCTTGCTCGTCGCCGCGGTCGGCGTGGTTTATGGGGACATTGGTACCAGCCCGCTTTACACCCTCAAGGAAGTGTTCGCCGGCCACTATGGCGTCCAGGCCAATCAGGACGGTGTACTGGGCATTCTGTCGTTGATTTTCTGGTCGCTGATCTGGGTCGTCTCGATCAAGTACGTGCTGTTTATCCTGCGCGCCAACAACCAGGGCGAGGGCGGCATCATGGCCTTGACGGCACTGGCACGCCGGGCCTCGGCGCCTTATCCGAAAATGAGCCGGAACCTGGTGTTGCTCGGGCTGTTTGGCGCGGCACTGTTTTACGGGGACAGTATGATCACCCCGGCCATTTCGGTGCTATCCGCGGTTGAAGGTCTGCAACTTGCGTTCGAGGGCATCGGGCATTGGGTCGTTCCGCTGTCCGTTATCGTTCTGGTAGCACTGTTCCTGATCCAGAAACATGGCACGGCGCGTATCGGCATCCTGTTCGGCCCGGTCATGGTGCTGTGGTTCGTGGTGTTGGGCATTCTCGGTACATTCGGCATTCTGCAACGCCCGGAAGTGCTGCAAGCGCTCAATCCTGCTTGGGCGGTGCGATTCTTCGTGGTTCATCCGGGCATTGGCATCGCCATTCTGGGCGCCGTGGTATTGGCATTGACCGGTGCTGAAGCGCTGTATGCCGACATGGGCCATTTCGGTCGCAAACCGATTGCCCGTGCCTGGTTCATGCTGGTGCTGCCTGGCCTGGTGCTCAATTACTTTGGCCAGGGGGCGTTGATCCTCGGGAACCCGGATGCGGTACGCAACCCATTCTATCTATTGGCACCCGACTGGGCGCTGCTGCCGATGGTCGCGCTGTCGACACTGGCCACCATCATCGCCTCCCAGGCGGTGATTTCCGGGGCGTTCTCACTGACTCGCCAGGCCATTCAGCTGGGTTACGTGCCGCGTATGTTTATCCAGCACACCTCCAGTCAGGAGCAGGGGCAGATTTACATCGGCCTCGTGAACTGGGCGCTGATGGTCGGCGTCGTGTTGCTGGTCATCGGCTTCGAGTCGTCCAGTGCGCTGGCGGCGGCGTATGGCGTGGCGGTGACGGGGACCATGTTGATCACGACCATCCTGTCCTCGGCCGTGGTCCTGCTGCTGTGGAAAACACCGCGCTGGCTGGCGATTCCGATGCTGTTGGGTTTTCTCGTGGTCGACAGCCTGTACTTCGCCGCCAACATATCGAAGATCTTCCAGGGTGGTGCGTTCCCGGTAATCGCCGGTATTGCCCTGTTCATTTTGATGACCACCTGGAAGCGCGGCCGCAAGATCATTGTCGAGCGACTGGACGAAACCGCTCTGCCGCTGCCGTTGTTCATCAGCAGCATTCGCGCGCAACCACCCCATCGTGTGCAAGGTACCGCGGTATTTCTGACGGCCAGATCCGATGCAGTTCCCCATGCGCTGTTGCACAACCTGTTGCACAACCAGGTGCTGCACGAGCAGGTGGTGTTGCTCACCGTGGTGTCTGAAGACCGCCCGCGGGTGCCTGCGGATCAGCGGTTCGAGATCGAGTCTTTTGGCGAAGGGTTCTTCCGGGTCAGTCTGCACTTCGGCTTTATAGAGGAGCCCGATGTGCCGCTGGCGTTGAGCCTGTGCCATTTGAAAGAGCTGGATTTCAGTCCGATGCGCACCACCTATTTCCTCAGCCGCGAGACGGTCGTCCCGACCAAGCGTATCGGCATGGCCCGTTGGCGCGAGACCCTGTTCGCGTTCTTGCTGAAGAACGCCAACAGCAACCTCAAATACTTCAATTTGCCGCTCAATCGTGTGATTGAGCTGGGTACGCAGGTTGAGATGTAGCGACTCATCCCTGTGGGAGCGGCGGTGCGCTGCTCCCACAGGTAGACCTCGCCGATGGCACGCTGCGCAGAGTCTTGCCGCTGTGGCAGGCTCCGCCCGTCTCGGTTTATGCCCTCACCGAGACGCGACTGTTACCGGCGAAAGCCCAACGGTTCATCGAGTTTCTGCGTGAGAAATTGCAGGATGCTTAGCGGGTGGTGACTGCCTTCCACTAGGCAAGACCCGCGGGAAAGCGGACGTTCAGCCTTCTCTCTAAAAGACCGCGAAAGTTTATGCCCGTGGATTCGATTGTGGGCTTTAATGTCCGTGCTCACTATGCAGCCACGTTAGCTTCGACTCCGTACGAAGGTGGACGCGCCTGACGGCGGATTCAGGTTGCTGTGCACTTGTCCAATCAAGGAAGAAACGACATTGAAAATAGCTTTTGGCGCCCTGTTGTTGACCTGCCTGACTACTCTCGCACTCGCTGACGAGAACCCTGTCGGCTTCCAATCTTCCACACTGGCGGACTCACACAGTGACCGCTCACTGGAGATGGTCGTTTGGTACCCCAGTGCAACTAGCGCCGCCACGCAATTGATCGGCGATGATGCGGTGTTTGTCGGTGCTTCTGCCGTTCGTAACGCGCCACCCGCTGCTGGCAAGCATCCATTGCTGGTGCTCTCCCACGGGTACAGGGGGAACTGGAGCAACCAGATCTGGCTTGCCAGTGCTCTGGCTCATAGGGGGTACATCGTCGCGGCAATCAATCACCCTGGCACCACCACTCATGACCGTAGCCCTCAAGCTGCGGCGCAGTTATGGCAGCGCCCGGTTGATTTACGCCGAGCCATAGATGCGGTCACGACTCAACCAGAAAAATTCGGCTTGGTCGCCAATGACCGAATTGCAGCAGTGGGCCATTCACTCRGCGGCTGGACCGCCCTGGAGATCGCCGGTGCTCGYTTCGATCCAGACCGCTTCGCCCTTGACTGCAAAGCCCACCCGCAGTTAGCGAGTTGCACCGTCTACGAAACGATAAACCCTTCAAGCACCTCAAAATCAAAGACCGCGTTGGCCGCCGATTTGCGCGATAAACGCGTCTCTGCTGTGGTCACATTGGACCTGGGCCTTTCACGGGGCCTGACCGATGAAAGCCTGGCGGCGCTGCCGGTACCAACGCTGGTGATCGCTGCCGGTGTACCGTCGCGCGAGCTTCCTGCTGAGTTGGAGTCTGCCAACCTGGCCAAACGCTTGCCTGCGGCGACAAGCCGTTACGTCGAAATCAGCGACGCAAGCCATTTCAGCTTCTTGTCGATGTGCAAACCTGGCGCGCAGAAACTGCTCGAAGACGATGTACCAGGCGATGGCATCATTTGCCTGGATGGCGACGGCGGTCGCTCACGTGGGGTGATTCAGCAGCAGATCACATCGCTGATAGCAGAGTTTCTTCAGTCATCCTACAAAGAAGCAAGTTTGTAAACTCGTGGTGCGGGAACTGCTGCAGCTCAACAAAAAACCGCTGTAGCAGTTTTGGCGTCCGCGCGATCTGTCAGATCGGTTGGGCAGGGAAGTGGGCTCTGGGGCGGAAGCGGTCGGTCGCGAAGGCCAGGTAGATCAGCTCTCAGCGCAAGTGATTGCGTCCTGACCGGCTTCAGCCGCCAGCTTCAATCGGTCAGCTTTACTAATGTATTTAGTCTTGCTTTTCGGTGCCAGTTTGGCGCTGGCCTTTTTGGCGTTAGCCTTTAATAACTGATTTATTTTTTTACGACGATTCATATTTTCTGCTCGGTTTGTCAGTGCTTGAATGATACCAGCTTAAAATTTCAGGTAAAAATTGATACCGGTGCGGCGGCCTGCGAATTCCACTCCGTCCGCAATGGCCGTTGMGGCGGGAACTTCAGGGTACAGGCCAGGTCAATGGGGGCCCTGTGTCGCAGATGCCGAGCAGTGCTGGTGGCCTGTTTTACGACAGTGCCGTCCGAGATCAGCTGAGTCCGCCCCCTGATGCCAACCAAGATTTCTCTGCCGAGCCTCCTCCTGGCGTTCTGCGCCGTCACGTCGCTTTGTTCGGTTGCTGCCGAGCGAAGGGCGCCCTCGCAAAGCAACAGCGCATCAACCACCCTGATCGAAACCGCATCGCGGCAGTATGGAGATGGCCAGTTGGACCAAGCCGCTGCCACGCTGGAGCGTGCTCTGCATATCCAGCCGAACAATCCCGCGACGCTGCATTATCTCGGTGTGTTGCGTCTTCAGCAGGGGCAGTACCAACAGGCTGAAACGTTGGCGGTGCGCTCGAACATGAGAGTTGGTAGCAACGTAGCGTTACGCAACCGCAACTTCCAATTGATCCAGGCGGCGCAGCAGGCCACCGCATCGAGCACCTCACCCAACGCCAAAGAGGACCAGGTCGCAGTACAGAAGGGGCTTGAAGAGGAGGCCCAAAGGCTCCGCGAAGCAGAAATGGCCGCTGCTGAACAAACCGCTCCGGATACTGGGCGCGATGCTGGCAACTTCGCTCGCGCAATGCCCGAAGGAGAGTTGCAATCGGCTTCCGCCGAGCCAGCGCCCGCGTACGATGGAGTTGAGATTCCCCGCGGCCATTGGCCGCCTCCGGGTAAATGCCGAATCTGGTTTCCTGATCGCCCGCCCGGGCATCAGCCCCCACCGGGCAAATGCAAGAAGCTACGGCATCGGGTTCCGTTGGGAGCCTATCTGGTACACGGATGAGTTTCTGAGTGTCTTCTGGCGGGTCGGCGACGGTCCAGCTT
>NZ_JBFTMK010000240.1:0-7227 GCF_056396965.1 Pseudomonas sp. 05N434 | reverse complement strand
GGTCACCTGTGGCACATCCATATTGCGCATCACGTAATTGACCACATCCCACAACGGCACCGGTGCTCCGTTGCTGATGTTGTAGGCCTTGCCCAAGGCCGAACCGCTGGCCAGCAAGCTACTGAACAACGCCTCATTGAGGTTTTGCACACTGGTGAAGTCAACCTTGTTCAGGCCATTGCCGATAATCGCCAACCGCCCTTTGCGCTGCATCTTCAGCAACCTGGGGAAAATGCTCATGTCGCCTGCGCCCGTCACGAAGCGCGGGCGCAAGGCCAGGGTTTCGAGGCCGAACTCCTGCGCACCGAAAACTTTTTGCTCGGCCAGGTATTTGGTTGCGGCGTAAGGATGCTTGAARCGCTTGGGCACCTGGTCTTCGGTCAACCCCAGGTGATCGCGGCCATCGAAGTAAATCGATGGCGACGACAAGTGCACCAGGCGCCGCACCCGTTGTTTCAGGCAGGCCTCGACCACGTTCTCGGTGACCTCGACGTTGCCTTGATGGAAATCCTGATAGCGCCCCCACAAACCGACAGCGCCTGCGCAATGGACCACGGCTTCGACGTCGGAACACAGGTCGCGCGCCAGTTGCGGGTCGCTCAAGTCGCCCTGGATGAACTCGGCACCACGGCGCACCAAATGCTCGACGCTCTCGGCCCGGCGACCGTTGACCCGCACATCCAGGCCCTGCTCCAGGGCAAAACGCGCAAAGCGTCCGCCAATGAAGCCGCTTGCGCCGGTGACCAGAATCTTCATGTATTGCTCCGAATATTTCGTTTTGCGTTTTTCGTTTTGCATAGGGCGTGAGGTCTTGACGCCAGCCGTCAGTCCAACGGCACCAGCCATTGCTTCGACGAACGCACCAATTGATCGGTGAGTAACCCCAACAGCTGACCGCCATTGCGCCAATGATGCCAGTACAGCGGCACATCGATCGGCTTATCTGGCAAAAGCTCCACCAATTGGCCGCGCGCCAGTTGCTCGCGCACTTGCAATTCAGGCACCAGGCCCCAGCCAAGCCCTGCTTCCGTGAGACGAAGAAAACCTTCGGAAGACGGGCATAAATGGTGTTCGAAACCGCCATTCACGCCGACTGACGCGAGGTAACGATGCTGCAGGAAATCGTCCGGGCCAAATACCAGCGCCGGGGTTCTGGCCAACTGATCGGCACGCACACCTTGGGGAAAATGCCGGGCAATGAATGCAGGGCTGGCCAACGCACGGTAGCGCATCGCCCCCAACAGCACGCTGCGCGCACCGGCCACCGGCCGCTCACTGGCGCACAGACACCCCGCCACTTCGCCTGCACGCATGCGTTTGAGGCCGACGGTCTGGTCTTCCACCACCAGGTCGAGCAACAGATGCTCCTGCGCGCAAAAATCCCCCACCGCCGCAGCCCACCAGGTGGCCAGGCTGTCAGCGTTCAGCGCGATGCGCAGGCGTTCCGGCAGGCCTTCTTCGTCCAGCGCCGGCACCAGGCTTTGCAGATCGCGCTCCAGCAATCGCACCTGCTGCACATGGTTGAGCAATCGCCGGCCAATCTCCGTCGGAGCCGGTGGCGTGACCCGCACCAGCACCGGTTGGCCGACCCGCGCCTCGAGCAGTTTGATGCGCTGGGAGATGGCCGATTGGGACAAGCCCAAGACCTGCGCGGCGCGTTCGAATCCGGCCTGCTCGATCACGGCGGCGAGGGCGGACAGTAATTTGTAGTCTAACATCAGTTTTCCTAATGAGCGATCAGCACTATTGGTTTTTCTTATACAACTTCCCACCGGAGAATGGCCAGCAAGAACTCTTGAACAAGGATCACCGACATGGCTGGCGAAACCTCTTTGGCAACCCTGCTGCGCAGCATGAGCCCGCAACTCAACGACGGCGAATACGTGTTCTGCACGTTGCCTGACGGCAAGCTGCCCGCAGGCCTTGAGATTGTCGGCAGCTTCCGCGAACAGGAAGGGCTGACGGTGATTCTGCAACGTTCCCACGCCGAGAAGGCCAGTTTCAGCTTCGACTACATCGCTGCCTGGATCACCTTGGACGTGCACTCAGCCCTTGAAGCCGTCGGCCTGACCGCCGCGTTCGCCACGGCACTGGGCCAGGCCGGCATCAGTTGCAACGTGATTGCCGGCTACTACCACGACCATTTGTTCGTCGGCCAGGCCGATGCCGAACGCGCCCTGCAGGTACTGCGGGATCTGGCGGCCAACGCGGAGTAAAAATCTTATGTGGCAAAGCTATGTGAACGGCCTGTTGGTGGCCGCCGGGCTGATCATGGCGATCGGCACTCAGAATGCGTTTGTGTTGGCGCAGAGTCTTCGACGTGAACATCACCTGCCGGTGGCGGCGCTCTGCGTCACCTGCGATGCGTTGCTGGTAGCCGCCGGGGTGTTCGGCCTGGCGACGTTGCTGGCGCAGAACCCGACTCTGTTGGCCATCGCTCGTTGGGGTGGCGCGGCGTTTCTGCTGTGGTATGGCAGCCTGGCGCTGCGTCGGGCGTGCTCGAAACAGAGCCTGCAACAAGGTGAGAACCAGACCGTGCGCTCATTGCGGGCGGTACTGCTCAGCGCTTTGGCGGTGACCCTGCTCAACCCGCACGTTTATCTGGACACCGTGTTGCTGATCGGCTCCCTTGGCGCACAACAGACCGAGCCCGGTGCTTATGTCGTGGGCGCGGCCAGTGCTTCGTTGCTGTGGTTTTTTACCCTGGCCCTTGGCGCAGCGTGGTTGGCACCGTGGTTGGCACGGCCAAGCACTTGGCGAATCCTCGACCTGTTGGTGGCCGTAATGATGTTCACCGTAGCGTTCCAGTTGATCATCGCTTCATGATTTATTCCAAAAGGCTCTGGAACCTCTATTCCACACAGTTGTTGCGTGGTTATGCCGCACCCCCGGTGCTATGATCCGATCCCTGCGCCGCAAAGAGTACAAACTCCCCGGCGCATGTCTGGCCGCCCGTGATCGGCCTTGCGCTCACCGCAACTGACCTGATTAGGAGAAYCATCATGGCTTTCGAATTGCCGCCGCTGCCTTACGCGCACAATGCCCTGCAGCCGCACATTTCAGAGGAAACTCTGCAATACCACCACGACAAGCACCACAACACCTATGTCGTGAACCTGAACAACCTGGTGCCAGGCACCGAGTTCGAAGGCAAGACCCTGGAAGAAATCGTCAAGACTTCCTCGGGCGGTATCTTCAACAACGCCGCTCAGGTCTGGAACCACACTTTCTACTGGAACTGCCTGGCGCCAAACGCCGGCGGTCAACCAACCGGCGCTCTGGCTGATGCCATCAACGCTGCTTTCGGTTCGTTCGACAAGTTCAAGGAAGAGTTCAGCAAAACGTCCATCGGCACCTTCGGTTCCGGTTGGGGCTGGCTGGTGAAAAAGGCTGACGGTTCCCTGGCCCTGGCCAGCACCATCGGCGCCGGCAACCCGCTGACCAGCGGCGATACCCCGCTGCTGACCTGCGACGTCTGGGAACACGCTTACTACATCGACTACCGCAACCTTCGTCCGAAGTACGTCGAAGCGTTCTGGAACCTGGTCAACTGGAAATTCGTGGCTGAGCAGTTCGAAGGCAAAACCTTCACCGCTTAAGCTTCGCGCCAGTCAAAAAACCCGGCTTTTATGCCGGGTTTTTTACGCCATCGAAAATCCGTACGTGGGGCGTGCTTTCCCACAACGCGAACCGCATTCGCCCTCTTGCCCCCGCAGCACAGCGGTCTAACATCAACACAAGGAAAAATTGCCTCAACCTCCTCAAGTTGAAGGCCCCGGCAACCGACACAGTGTTAATAGGGCAAATACTCCAAACAGCAGCCTAGCGGCCAAGCTACCGGCAATATCCCCCGGGTTGGATTGTCCCTTTGACTGCCATCACGGGATTGCCAATACTCATGGCAACTTGACGCTACCCGCACGGAACAAGGAATAACCCTTTGAAGCTGGAACTCAAGAACAGCTTGTCGGTGAAGTTACTCCGGGTCGTGCTCCTGTCGGCATTGATCGTCGGCGTGGTCTTGAGCTGCGCACAGATTGTTTTCGATGCCTATAAAACACGTCAGGCGGTTGCCAACGATGCCCAGCGCATCCTCGACATGTTCCGCGATCCCTCCACTCAGGCGGTCTACAGCCTGGATCGGGAAATGGGCATGCAGGTGATCGAAGGCCTGTTCCAGGATGACGCCGTGCGCATGGCCTCCATCGGCCACCCCCACGAAGCCATGCTCGCGCAAAAATCCCGCGAGCTTCAGCAGTCCCACAGCCGCTGGCTGACTGACCTGATCCTCGGCCAGGAACGCACGTTCACCACCCAACTGGTGGGTCGCGGTCCCTACAGCGAGTACTACGGCGACCTGAGCATTACCCTCGACACCGCCACCTACGGCCAGAGCTTCATCGTCAGTTCGGTGATCATCTTCATCTCTGGCGTCTTGCGCGCCCTGGCCATGAGCCTGGTGTTGTATCTGGTTTACCACTGGCTGCTGACCAAACCATTGTCGCGGATCATCGAACATCTGACTGAAATCAACCCGGACCGGCCCAGCGCCCACAAGATCCCACAGCTCAAGGGTCATGAAAGAAACGAGCTGGGGGTCTGGATCAACACCGCCAACCAGCTGCTCGAATCCATTGAGCGCAACACTCACCTGCGCCACGAAGCAGAAAACAGCCTGTTACGCATGGCCCAGTACGATTTTCTCACCGGTCTGCCGAACCGCCAGCAATTGCAGCAACAGCTGGACAAGATCCTTGTCGACGCCGGCAAACTGCAGCGTCGGGTCGCGGTGTTGTGTGTCGGGCTCGATGACTTCAAAGGCGTCAACGAACAGTTCAGCTACCAGACCGGCGACCAGTTGCTGCTGGCCCTGGCCGATCGCCTGCGGGCTCACAGCGGCCGCCTCGGCGCCCTCGCCCGCTTGGGTGGCGACCAGTTCGCGCTGGTCCAGGCCGACATCGAACAACCCTACGAAGCCGCCGAACTGGCCCAAAGCATTCTCGATGATCTGGAAGCGGCGTTCGCCCTCGATCATCAGGAAATCCGCCTGCGCGCCACCATCGGCATCACCCTGTTCCCCGAGGACGGTGACAGCACCGAGAAGCTGCTGCAAAAAGCCGAGCAGACCATGACCCTGGCCAAGACGCGCTCGCGCAACCGCTATCAGTTCTATATCGCCAGCGTCGACACGGAAATGCGTCGGCGTCGCGAGCTGGAAAAAGATCTGCGTGACGCCTTGATCCGCGACCAGTTCTACCTCGTCTACCAGCCGCAGATCAGCTACCGCGATCATCGCGTGGTAGGTGTCGAGGCGTTGATTCGCTGGCAGCATCCCGAGCATGGGCTGGTGCCGCCGGACCTGTTCATCCCGCTGGCCGAGCAGAACGGCACCATCATTGCCATTGGCGAATGGGTGCTGGACCAGGCCTGCAAACAACTGCGCGAGTGGCACGATCAGGGCTTCGTCGACCTGCGCATGGCGGTGAACCTGTCCACCGTGCAATTGCACCACGCCGAGTTGCCGCGGGTGGTCAATAACCTGCTGCAGATCTACCGCCTGCCACCGCGCAGCCTGGAGCTGGAAGTCACCGAAACCGGCCTGATGGAAGACATCAGCACCGCCGCCCAGCACTTGCTGAGCCTGCGTCGCTCCGGCGCGCTGATCGCCATCGACGACTTCGGCACCGGTTATTCGTCATTGAGTTATCTGAAAAGCCTGCCGCTGGACAAGATCAAGATCGACAAGAGCTTCGTTCAGGACCTGCTCGATGACGACGACGATGCGACCATCGTCCGGGCCATCATCCAGCTGGGCAAAAGCCTGGGCATGCAGGTGATTGCCGAAGGCGTGGAAACCGCCGAGCAAGAGGCCTACATCATCTCCGAAGGCTGCCACGAAGGTCAGGGTTATCACTACAGCAAACCGCTGCCGGCGCGGGAATTGAGCGTCTACCTCAAGCAGGCCCAGCGCAGTAACGCGGCCATCCTCTGAAACAACGGCGATCTTTTGATCTGCGTGAATAAGAAATATTTGCAGGCGTAACCCTTTACAGGTAATGCGAAAGATTTGCATTATGTCGCACTTTTGCGCGCCGCCCGTGCGCGCCCACTCCATCACCGAAGCAGGATGTTCGCCATGATTCGTATGCCTCTGGCCACCGCCAGTCTGCTGGCCATCGCTATTTCCCTCGCCGGTTGCGGCGAAGGCAAAGACAAGGCTGCCGCTCAACAAGCGCCGACCCCGGCCGCCAGCACAGCTGCGCCTGCTACCACAGCTAAAGTCGATGAAGCCGCCGCCAAGGCTGTGGTCGCGCATTACGCCGACATGGTCTTTGCCGTTTACAGCGATGCCGAATCCACCGCGAAAACCCTGCAAACCGCCGTCGACGCGTTCCTCGCCAAGCCGGACGCCGACACTCTCAAAGCCGCCCGGGCTGCCTGGGTCGCGGCCCGCGTGCCTTACCTGCAGAGCGAAGTGTTCCGCTTCGGCAACACCATCATCGACGACTGGGAAGGTCAGGTGAACTCCTGGCCACTGGACGAAGGCCTGATCGACTACGTCGACAAATCCTACGAACACGCACTGGGTAACCCGGGCGCTACTGCCAACATCATCGCCAACACCCAGATTCAGATTGGCGAAGACAAGGTCGACGTGAAAGACATCACCCCGGAAAAACTCGCCAGCCTGAACGAGCTGGGCGGTTCCGAGGCCAACGTCGCCACCGGCTACCACGCCATCGAATTCCTGCTCTGGGGCCAGGACTTGAACGGCACCGGCCCTGGCGCCGGCAACCGCCCAGCCTCCGACTACCTGGAAGGCAAAGGCGCTACCGGCGGTCACAATGATCGTCGTCGCGCTTACCTGAAATCCGTGACCCAACTGCTGGTCAACGACCTGGAAGAAATGGTCGGTAACTGGAAGCCGAACGTGGCCGACAACTACCGCGCCACCCTGGAAGCGGAACCGGCTGAATCCGGTCTGCGCAAAATGCTGTTCGGCATGGGCAGCCTGTCCTTGGGCGAACTGGCGGGCGAGCGCATGAAGGTTTCCCTGGAAGCCAACTCCCCGGAAGACGAACAGGATTGCTTCAGCGACAACACCCACAACTCGCACTTCTACGATGCCAAAGGCATTCGTAACGTGTACCTGGGCGAATACACCCGTGTCGACGGCACCAAAATGACCGGCGCCAGCCTGTCGTCCCTGGTGGCCAAGGCTGACCC
>NZ_JBFTMK010000239.1:0-7256 GCF_056396965.1 Pseudomonas sp. 05N434 | reverse complement strand
GTTACAGCCGTCCGCCAGCGCTGGCGCCATAAAACCACCGTGCTAGAATGCCGCCCGCATTTGCTTGTCATCTGCATTGCCTGTCATAAAAAAAGGATAGGCATACGAGGGAGCTTGTGCAGCAATGCCAGGGCCTTGAATTGAAGAACGGACCGCTGCGCATCAGGATTTATGAGACTCAAGCTCTTCACCACATTTCTTTGTCTTCTTGGCCTGTCAGGTTTTGCCGCGGCAGGGGAAAAGACTGTGTACGGCCTCAATGAGTACGCGTCGCTGGATGGCATCAACCTGGAAGTTGCCGCCAAACTCGACACCGGGGCGAAAACCGCCTCGCTGAGCGCCCGCGACATCAAACGTTTCAAACGCAATGGCGAATCCTGGGTGCGCTTCTATCTGGCCATCGACGCCGCGCATTCGCACCCGATTGAACGACCGCTGGCCCGTGTCAGCAAGATCAAGCGCCGGGCCGGTGACTACGACCCGGAAGAAGGCAAGAAGTACACCGCCCGTCCGGTCATCGAGCTGGATATCTGCATGGGGTCGGCTTTACGCAGTATTGAAGTGAACCTGACCGACCGCAGCGCCTTCCAATACCCGCTCTTGATCGGCTCCGAGGCACTCAAGCGTTTCGATGCGCTGGTCGATCCAAGTCTTAAATACGCTGCTGGCAAACCTGCCTGCGCCACCGACGCACATACCGCAGAGTAATTCCAATGCGCTCTCTTACCCTCCATCTGAAATTGCTGATCGCCATCCTGGTGGTGCTGGGCATTTCAGTTACGGCCTATCAGATTTTCGTGCTCGGTATTCCGGTGACTGAAGATGCCACCGATGACTTGTGGAACATTGACGCCAAGGTCGAGTTCGTCGCCAACGCCAAAGACCCGATCAAGATCCAGATGTTCGTGCCGCCGCTGAGCCGCGACTACGTGAGCCTTAACGAGAGTTTCATTTCCAATAACTACGGTGTGGCAGTGAACCGTGTCGACGGCAACCGCAAGGTCACCTGGTCGGCACGTCGGGCCAAGGGCAACCAGACCCTTTATTACCGCCTGGTGCTGACCAAGCGCTACACCGGCGAAAAATCCAAGGTCAARGGGGCGACCTTCCGCGACAGCATCGCCGTCGAAGGCCCGGAAAAAATCGCCGCCGAAGCCTTGCTCGCGCCGATCCGCCAGCATTCGGCCGACGTCGAAACTTTCATCGGCGAAGCCATCAAACGTGTCAACAACCTCAACGACGACAACGTGAAACTGCTGCTGGCCGGCGATACGTCCACCGCGAACAAAGCCAAAATCGTCGAGCTGGTTCTGTCCATCGCCCACGTGCCGGTGGAAAAGGTCCACACCATCCGCCTGGTGGCCGATCAGCCGCAAACGCCTGAACTCTGGTTGCGCAGTTTCAACGGCACCGACTGGCTGTACTTCAACCCGGAAACCGGCGAACAGGGCCTGCCCACCGACCGCTTGCTGTGGTGGACCGGCGATGAAAACCTGATCACCGTCGATGGCGGCAAGAAAGCCAACGTCACCTTCAGCCTGAACAACAGCGAAATGAACGCCATTCGCCTGGCCAAGCTGACCGACGAGAATTCCGACGCCAATTTCCTCGACTACTCGCTGTACGGCCTGCCGCTGCAAACCCAGCAGACCTTCATGAYCATGGTGATGATCCCGATCGGCGTGCTGGTGATCCTGATCCTGCGCAACCTGATCGGCATCCAGACACTCGGCACCTTTACCCCGGTGCTGATCGCCCTGGCCTTCCGGGAAACCCAGCTCGGCTTCGGCATCGTGCTGTTTACCATCATCACGGCGCTGGGGCTGTCGCTGCGTTCCTACCTTGAGCACTTGAAACTGCAAATGCTGCCGAGATTGTCGGTGGTGCTGACCTTCGTGGTGGTGCTGATCGCGGCGATCAGCCTGTTCAGCCACAAACTCGGCCTGGAGCGCGGGTTGTCGGTGGCGCTGTTCCCGATGGTGATTCTGACCATGACCATCGAACGCCTGTCGATCACCTGGGAAGAGCGCGGTGGCGGCCATGCCATGAAAGTGGCGATCGGCACACTGTTCGCCGCCTCCCTGGCGCACCTGATCATGAGCGTGCCGGAGTTGGTGTACTTCGTGTTCACCTTCCCGGCGGTCCTGCTGATTCTGGTGGCTTTCATGCTGGCCATGGGTCGCTATCGCGGTTACCGCCTGACCGAACTGGTGCGTTTCAAGGCTTTCCTGAAGGAGGCTGACGCCTGATGTTCGGTCTCTGGAAGACCTGGAAAGCCCTGGAGGCCCGGGGCATCATGGGGATCAATCGGCGTAACGCCGACTACGTGCTCAAGTACAACAAGCGCAGCCTGTACCCGATCGTCGATGACAAGATCATCACCAAGGAACGCGCCATCGCCGCCGGCATCCACGTGCCGGAGCTGTACGGCGTGATCTCCACCGAGAAGGAAATCGATAACCTCAAGGAGATCATCGGCGGGCGCACCGACTTCGTGATCAAACCGGCCCAGGGCGCCGGCGGCGACGGCATCATTGTGGTTGCCGACCGGTTCGAGGGGCGCTATCGCACAGTGTCCGGCAAGATCATTGACCATGAGGAACTCGAGCACCATATCTCGAGCATCCTCACCGGCCTGTATTCCCTGGGCGGGCACCGCGACCGTGCGCTGATCGAATACCGCGTGACCCCGGACCAGATCTTCAAAAGCATCAGCTATGAAGGTGTGCCGGATATCCGCATCATCGTGCTGATGGGTTATCCGGTGATGGCCATGCTGCGCCTGCCGACCCGCCAGTCCGGCGGCAAGGCCAACCTGCACCAGGGCGCCATCGGCGTCGGTGTCGACCTGGCCACTGGCCTGACATTGCGCGGCACCTGGCTGAACAACATCATCAACAAACACCCGGACACCACCAACGCGGTAGACGGCGTGCAACTGCCCTACTGGGACGGTTTCATGAAACTGGCCGCCGGCTGTTACGAGTTGTGCGGGCTGGGCTACATCGGCGTCGACATGGTGCTTGACCAGGAGAAAGGGCCGCTGATTCTTGAGCTCAATGCCCGGCCTGGGTTGAACATTCAGATCGCCAACGATTGCGGCCTGACGTCCCGTACCCACGCGGTCGAGGCGCGACTCGAAGAGCTGAAGGCGCGCGKGATCACCGAAACGGCGCAGGAACGTGTGGCGTTCGTTCAGGAACTGTTTGGGCATATTCCGACGATTGAGGGCTGACCCCTCTGGCTCTTTGTGGCGAGGGAGCTTGCTCCCGCTTGACTGCGCAGCAGTCATAAAACGGCATCCTCGGTTTCTCTGAAAACCGAGGGGCTGATTTCTTTGGGCCTGCTTCGCAGTCCGCCGGGAGCAAGCTCCCTCGCCACAGGCAAACTTCCCTCGCCGCAGATGTATCTCTTGCCGACATCCCCTCTAGGAGCAAATCCTGCAGAGGACTACAATCGCTCCCCCGCCTCGTTGGCTGATCTGCCCCGCCCATGTTGACCTGTTCTGTACACCCGCTGCCCTATCGCGCCAACCCTGCCGAGTACTTCGCGGCGATTCGTCATGCCCCCGGTGCCGTGCTGCTCGACAGCGGCCGGCCGAGTGCCGAACGTGGGCGTTTTGACCTGCTCAGCGCCTGGCCGCTGGAGCAACTGGCCGTGTTGCCGGATGAAAGCGGCAGCCATTTCCTGCAACGCCTTCGCAAGAACCTTACACGGCTCGGTGAAGCAACCGTCCCTGACGACTTGCCCTTCGCCGGCGGCCTGATCGGCTACCTGAGCTACGACTTCGGCCGGCATCTGGAAAACCTGCCGAGCCAGGCGCGGGACGATCTGCAATTGCCCGACGCACGCTTCGGGCTGTATGACTGGGYGCTGATCAGCGATCACCATCTGGCTACCAGTCAATTGGTGTTCCACCCGACGCTCATCGACAGTGAACGACAACGGCTGATCGAACTGTTCACTCAGCCCACCACCGAGAATATCCAGCCATTCAAACTGGACGGCCCGATGAGTGCTGACCTGAGCGCTGACGACTATCGGCAAGCCTTCGAACGCATTCAGCAGTACATCCAGGCTGGCGACTGCTATCAGGTCAACTTCGCCCAGCGCTTTCGCGCCCAATGCCAGGGCGATCCGTGGGCGGCCTATTGCGCGCTGCGGGCGGCTTGCCCGACACCGTTTTCCGGCTTCCAGAGCCTGCCCGACGGCGACGCGGTGCTAAGCCTGTCGCCGGAGCGCTTCGTCAAAGTCAGCGAGCGCCACGTCGAAACCCGCCCGATCAAAGGCACCCGCCCCCGCGGGCTGACCGCTGCCGAAGATGCGGCGAACGCCGCCGAACTGCTGGCCAGTCCCAAGGACCGCGCGGAAAACCTGATGATCGTCGACTTGCTGCGCAACGATCTGGGTCGTACCTGCCGCATCGGTTCGGTACGGGTGCCGGAGCTGTTCAGCCTGGAAAGCTATCCGAACGTGCATCACCTGGTGAGCAGCGTTACCGGCGAACTGGCGGATGACAAGGACGCGCTGGACTTGATCGCCGGCAGCTTCCCCGGCGGCTCGATTACCGGCGCGCCAAAAATTCGCGCCATGCAGATCATCGATGAACTGGAACCGACCCGTCGCGGGTTGTATTGCGGTTCATTGCTGTATCTGGACGTGCGCGGGGAGATGGACAGCTCCATCGCCATTCGCAGTTTGTTGGTCAAGGATGGGCAGGTGTGCTGCTGGGGCGGCGGGGGGATCGTCGCGGATTCGGATTGGCAGGCGGAGTATCAGGAATCGATTACCAAGGTGAAGGTGCTGCTCGAAACGTTGCAGGGCCTCTAAAAGCTTCGTGGGCAAGCCTCGCTCCTACAGAATTCAGGTCGTGGAATCGACCATGCCCTGTAGGAGCGAGGCTTGCCCGCGAAGGCATCCTCGCAGACGACTACAAACTCAAAGCCCGGTTCGAGGCCTTGATGAACTCCTGCTTCAACTCGGMAAAGCTGTGCACCGCCGGGAACTGCGGGAACTCGCGAATCACGTTGTCCGGCGCGTGGAACAGAATCCCGGCATCCGCCTCGCCCAGCATCGTGGTGTCGTTGTAGGAATCCCCCGCCGCAATCACTCGGTAGTAGAGGCTCTTGAACGCCAAAACCGACTGACGCTTGGGGTCTTTCTGACGCAGCTGATAGCCCGTGACCCGACCGGCATCGTCAGTAATCAGACGATGGCAAAGTAACGTCGGGAAGCCCAATTGACGCATCAGCGGTTGGGAAAATTCGTAAAAGGTGTCCGACAGAATCACCACCTGAAAGCGCTCACGCAGCCAGTCGACAAATTCACTGGCGCCTTCCAGAGGCTTGAGCGTAGCGATCACTTCCTGAATGTCGGAGAGCTTCAGGCCATGCTCGTCGAGAATCCGCAGGCGCTGCTTCATCAACACGTCGTAGTCGGGAATGTCCCGAGTGGTGGCCCGGAGGGACTCGATCCCGGTTTTTTCGGCAAAGGCGATCCAGATTTCCGGGACCAGCACACCTTCAAGATCCAGACAGGCAATTTCCACAAGACACTCCCATTAGTATTATTTATGAGTCGAGCGAGCAAAAGGACTGCCGAACTCTAGCGACTCGCCCCCCTCCGTGCAACGCAGAGGACGCGCCAGCCACCGCAGGATTTTGTTACCATCGACGCATATAGAGCGCCCAGCGCCACCGACCTGTAGGAAGCCGCCCTGATGAGCCCATCGTTCGACGTCGTGGAACTCGCCACGACCTATGCCAACAAATCCGCCCAGGACATCCTGAAACTCGCGTTTGCCGAGTTCGGCGATGACCTGTGGATATCTTTCAGCGGCGCCGAGGATGTGGTGCTGGTGGACATGGCCTGGAAGCTGAACAAGAACGTCAAAGTGTTCAGCCTCGACACCGGCCGCTTGCACCCCGAGACCTACCGCTTCATCGAGCAGGTGCGCGAGCACTACAAGATCGATATCGAAGTGGTGTCGCCGGACTACAGCAAGCTCGAACCTTTSGTGAAGGAAAAAGGCCTGTTCAGTTTCTACAAGGATGGCCATGGCGAGTGCTGCGGCATTCGCAAGATCGAGCCGCTGCGTCGCAAACTGTCTGGCGTGACCGCCTGGGCCACCGGCCAGCGTCGGGACCAGAGCCCGGGCACCCGCAGCGCCGTCGCGGTGCTGGAAATCGACACCGCGTTTTCCACCCCGGAACGTACCCTGTACAAGTTCAACCCGTTGGCACAGATGACCAGCGAAGAGATCTGGGGTTACATCCGCATGCTGGAGCTGCCGTACAACAGCCTGCATGAACGCGGATTCATCAGCATTGGTTGCGAGCCTTGCACCCGTCCGGTGCTGCCGAACCAGCATGAGCGCGAAGGTCGTTGGTGGTGGGAAGAAGCCACGCAGAAAGAATGCGGGCTGCATGCCGGGAACATCATCAGCAAGTCCAAAGCTTAAAAGATCGCAGCCCGTAGCAGCTCCTGCAGGAGCTGGCGAAGCCTGTGATGGTTTTACTTTAAAAAGTGTACACAGAAATGTCACCATAAGTGCCATATCTGTGTGCACTTTTATTTTCAGTGCCCCAAAAAGTTACATTCCCCTGTCCTGACTTCCTCAGTCGAACACTCCGACAAAACCCTGCCCAAAATAAATACCTGTTCAATCGGTCAATTTATATCGTCTTTTTTTCAACTACTTATCTTCAATCAATAACAAAACGAAATTAGCCTTAAATTTTATAGATCACCGACTGGCACATATCTGGCTTAAGTGAACACATGTTTTGTATACAATAAATACAAAAACATACACACACTTTAGATCCGCAAGCCTGAAGCGCCCTATCCCGTACAGGCTGCAGATGCCCCGTAACCAATGATGCTCTCCCACCCGCGACGAAGATTTGTCGAGCCCACGCTCATGCACAGTCATCGCGGCAACGAGCTTCAGGAGCCTGCCGGAATGCGTACTAGCCTCCCCAATAACAATATTGCGCTGGATCTGACCTCTCCTCTTTCTACCTCCGTGATTCACGATCAAACGTTTCAACCACCCGTCGTGCTCAGCCCCCGCCTGCATAACAAGGACCTCGCGCCGACCAAGGCCGAAGGTCGGCGCTGGGGCCGTTACAGCATCTTTGCCCTGTGGACAAACGATGTGCACAACATTGCCAACTACTCCTTTGCCATTGGCTTGTATGCACTGGGCCTGAGCGGCTGGCAGATTCTGCTGTCCTTGGGAATCGGTGCTGCGC
>NZ_JBFTMK010000238.1:0-9526 GCF_056396965.1 Pseudomonas sp. 05N434 | reverse complement strand
AGGCCTTGCAGACGGAATGGGCCAATTACGCGCAATCGATAATCGATTTGCAGCGCGCAGGCGGTGATTACCGCAGCGTCGTCAAGGTCGGGCGCGGCAAACGGTTGACCGATGAGATCCGCAAGCAATTCGAAGACGTGATCGACATGGAGCAGCAGTTGCGTGCCACGCGCAATGAAGAAGTGCGAAGCGCCACAATCTGGAGCATCGCCCTTTATCTGTTGTTCGTGGCCGGTATCAGCGGATTGCTGGCCTATGTCGGCCGCCGGGATCTACTCAACCTGTCCCGCAGCTACAGCGTCAACCTCGCCGCGCAACAGGCCAGCGCCCGGCGTCTGGAACAGCAGGCCTGGTTGCGCAATGGCCAGACCGAACTGGCCGAGCAAGTCCTGGGGCAGTTATCGCTCAATCTGTTGGGCCGCAATATCCTGCAGTTCTGCGCGCAATACCTGGGCAGCGCCGTCGCGGCGATCTATGTCCGTGAGGAGCATGGCGGCCTGAAGCGCATCGCGTCTTACGGTTTCTCCCGGGAACAGGAAGCACTTGAGCAGCAGATTTACAATGGCGAAGGGATTGTCGGCCAGGTGGCGCAACAGGCGCGCCTGATTCGTCTTGATGAGGTGCCAGGGGACTACTTCAAAGTCAGCTCCGGCCTGGGCGAAGGTTTACCACGCAGTGTAGTGGCGGTGCCGACCAGCGATGACGATCGCGTCAACGGGGTGATCGAACTCGGTTTCCTGCGACCGCTGACAGATCGTGACATCGAGTTGCTCGAACTGGTTGCCGGTAACATCGGCACCTCGATCGAAGCGGCGCGCTATCGCCAGCGCTTACAGGAAGTGCTGGCCGAAACCCAGCAACTCAACGAAGAGTTGCAGGTTCAGCAAGAAGAACTCAAGAGCGCCAACGAAGAGCTGGAAGAGCAGTCGCGGGTTCTCAAGGAGTCCCAGGCTCACCTGGAAACCCAGCAGATCGAGCTGGAGCAAACCAACGAGCAACTCGCCGAACAGGCGCAGATCCTGGCCGAGCAACGCGATGCCATGGACCTGAAGAACAGCCAGCTGAATCAGGCCCAGCTTGAGCTCGAGGCCCGCGCCGAAGAATTGCAGCGTGCCAGCAAGTACAAATCCGAATTCCTTGCCAACATGTCCCACGAATTGCGCACGCCGCTGAACAGTTCGTTGATTCTGGCGAAATTGCTGGCGGAAAACCCGCAGGAAAACCTCAGCGCCGAGCAGGTCAAGTTCGCCGAGTCGATCTATTCCGCCGGCAACGACTTGCTCAACCTGATCAACGACATTCTCGACATTTCCAAGGTTGAGGCCGGCAAGCTTGAGGTGCGTCCGGAGAACACCAGCGTTGCGCGCCTGGTGGAAGGCCTGCGAGGAATGTTCGAGCCGTTGGCCGCGGACAAGAAACTGGATTTTGAAGTCGAATTGCGCGCTGACGCACCGCTGATGCTGTTCACCGATCGCCAGCGCCTGGAGCAAGTGATCAAGAACCTGTTGTCCAACGCGGTGAAGTTCACCGAAAAGGGCACAGTCAGCCTGATTGTCGCGGCTCAGCCAGGCGAGGGCATCGCCTTTATCGTCCGTGATACCGGGATCGGCATTGCGCCGGATCATCAGGACAGCATTTTTGAAGCCTTCCGTCAGGCCGACGGCACTACTAACCGTCGTTACGGCGGAACCGGCCTGGGCCTGTCGATTTCTCGTGATCTGGCCACCTTGCTGGGCGGCTCCGTCAGCCTGACCAGCACGCCGGGGCAGGGCAGTGTGTTCACCCTGGTGTTGCCGCAGCACTACATCGAACCGGGCGATACGCCTGTCGAAACGATGAAAGCTACGCCGGTGACCATGCCGCAAGCCATCGTGGTTACCGCGCCTGTGCCGCTGGTTGCCGAGGTCGAAATCGCGCGTTTCGATGATGATCGCTACGGGGCGCCGTTCGCCACTCGTTGCATCCTGGTGGTGGAAGATGAGCCGGACTTTGCGCGTATCCTCTACGATCTGGCCCATGAACTGGGTTATCAGTGCCTGGTGGCCTACGGCGCCGATGAAGGCTACGACCTGGCCAGGCAATTCATCCCCGACGCGATCCTGCTGGACATGCGCCTGCCGGATCATTCCGGGCTGACGGTGTTGCAGCGCCTGAAAGAGCAAGCCGAAACCCGGCACATTCCCGTGCATGTGATCTCGGTCGAAGACCGTGTCGAGGCCGCCATGCACATGGGCGCCATCGGTTACGCGGTCAAACCGACTACGCGACCTGAAACTGCCGGACATGCTTGGCAACGACTTGCTCAAGCGCATGTCCTGCGAGGATATCTGCTCGTTTCCACCGGTGATCGTCTATACCGGACGCAACCTGACCCGGGACGAAGAGGCCGAACTGCGCAAGTATTCGCGCTCGATCATCATCAAGGGCGCGCGTTCGCCCGAGCGGTTGCTGGATGAAGTGACACTCTTCCTGCACAAGGTCGAATCCCGGTTATCCCATGAACGCCAGACCATGCTCAAGACCGCCCGCAGCCGCGATAAGGTGTTCGAGGGGCGCAAAGTGCTGCTGGTGGACGACGATGTACGCAATATCTTCGCCCTGACCAGTGCGCTGGAGCACAAGGGCGCGGTGGTGGTGATTGGCCGTAACGGTCGTGAAGCAATTGAGCGATTAAATGAAGTCGAGGACATCGACTTGGTGCTGATGGACGTGATGATGCCGGAAATGGATGGTTTCGAAGCCACCCAGGAAATCCGCAAGGATCTGCGCTGGCGCAAGCTGCCGATCATTGCGGTGACGGCCAAGGCGATGAAGGACGATCAGGAGCGCTGCTTGCAGGCCGGCTCCAACGACTACCTGGCCAAGCCCATCGACCTGGATCGCCTGTTCTCGCTGATTCGTGTGTGGTTACCGAAGATGGAACGCCTCTAATGGAGCGCAGCGAAATCGAATTGAGGTTGCTGATCGAAGCGATCTACCTCAAATACAGCTACGATTTTCGCGATTACTCCGGCGCGTCGATCAAGCGTCGGGTCAACCATGCATTGAGCCAATTCGAGTGCAATACCATCTCGGCGCTGCAAGAGAAGGTCCTGCACGATGCGACCGCATTCATGCAGCTGCTGCAATTGCTGACGATTCCGGTCAGCGAAATGTTTCGCGACCCTTCGCACTYCCTGGCGCTGCGTCAGGAAGTGGTGCCGCTGCTCAAGACCTATCCGTCGATAAAGGTCTGGATTGCCGGTTGCAGCACCGGCGAAGAGGTCTATTCGATGGCGATCCTTCTGCGCGAAGAAGGCTTGCTGGATCGCACCATCATCTATGCCACCGACATCAACCCGCGCTCGCTGGATAAAGCCAGGCAGGGGATTTTCTCCCTGCAGAATGTTCGGGCCTACACTCACAATTATCAGCAGGCCGGTGGTCAGCGTTCGTTCGCCGATTACTACACGGCGGCTTATGACTACGCGATTTTCGACAAGAGCCTGTGCGACAACGTAACCTTCGCCGATCACAGCCTGGCCACCGATAGCGTATTCTCCGAAACTCAATTAATTTCGTGTCGTAATGTACTGATTTATTTCAACAAAAAGCTTCAGGATCGAACGTTCGGCTTGTTTCACGAATCTTTGTGTCATCGGGGCTTTCTGGCACTGGGCAGCAAGGAAACCCTGGATTTTTCGGCCTATGGCAATCAGTTTGAGCCGTTGGTCAAACAAGAAAGGATCTACCGCAAATCATGAACAGTGCAGGTATTCCTTGTGTAGAAGCTATCGTGATCGGTGCTTCGGCCGTCTGCGTGTCGAGCGGGAACGTATCCCATGCCAAGTGACATCCAGACCAAACTACTGATCGTAGACGACCTGCCGGAGAACCTGCTGGCGCTTGAGGCGTTGATCAAGCGGCAGGACCTCATCGTCTACAAGGCCTTGTCCGCCGACGAAGCCCTGTCGCTGTTGTTGCAGCACGAATTCGCGCTGGCCATTCTCGATGTGCAGATGCCCGGCATGAACGGCTTTGAGTTGGCCGAGTTGATGCGCGGCACGGAAAAAACCAAAAGCATCCCGATTGTGTTCGTCAGTGCCGCTGGCCGTGATCTCAACTACGCATTCAAGGGCTACGAAAGCGGAGCCGTGGACTTTCTGCACAAGCCGCTGGATGTTCACGCGGTCAAGAGCAAGGTCAATGTCTTCGTCGATCTGTATCGCCAGAGCAAGGCGATGAAGCAACAGGTCGAAGCCCTGGAGCAAAGTCGCCGCGAACAGGGGGCGTTGCTCGAACAGTTGCAGAACACCCAGAAAGAACTGAAGCAGGCGGTGCGCATGCGCGATGACTTCATGTCCATCGTTGCGCATGAAGTCCGTACACCGCTCAATGGCCTGATCCTCGAAACCCAGTTGCGCAAAATGCACCTGGCCCGGGATAACGCCGCGGCGTTCACCCTGGACAAAATGC
The DNA here is from genome assembly GCF_056396965.1 of Pseudomonas sp. 05N434. Lineage (NCBI taxonomy): Bacteria > Pseudomonadati > Pseudomonadota > Gammaproteobacteria > Pseudomonadales > Pseudomonadaceae > Pseudomonas > Pseudomonas sp. 05N434. The sequence continues at coordinate 5,071 of NZ_JBFTMK010000238.1, read as the reverse complement.
ACGCCATGGTCGAGCGCGACGAACGGCAGATCAAAAGCTTGATCCGCCTGATCGAAGACATGCTTGATGTGTCGCGGATCCGCACCGGCAAGCTGTCTATCCGCCCCAGTCGGTTTGACCTGGTGCAACTGGTGCACAATCTTTTGCAGAACTTCGCACCGCAGGTTGAGGCCGCAGAGTCGTCAGTCAGCTTGATCGCCGACCAGCCCGTGATGGGCGACTGGGACGAGTTTCGTATCGAACAAGTGATTTGCAATCTGCTGACTAATGCGTTGCGCTATGGTGCCAAGAGCGCGATCGACGTTCGCGTGTACAATCACCACGGGCAAGCGCGGGTTGAGGTTCAGGATCGCGGTATCGGGATCGGTGTAGAGAATCAACAGCGCATTTTTCAGCAGTTCGAGCGGGTTTCCACCAGGGCCGTGGTGGCGGGGCTGGGCCTGGGGTTGTTTATTTCGCAGCAGATTGTCGCCGCCCATGGTGGCTCCATTACCGTCGAGAGCCGGATTGGCGAAGGCGCCTTGTTTCGCGTTTGTCTGCCGCTGCAGGAAAACAGCCCGATGAACGCAACCTCTGATTGACCACATGGTCGTATCAGCAGCTATTGACCGAACAAAGGTTTTCCATGAGTGAAGATGCACAAGACGTGGTACTGATCGTTGAAGATGACCCTTCGATTTTGATGGTGCTGTCCGCTTATTTGTCGGGTGAAGGTTACCGGGTGCTGCAAGCCGAAAATGGTGAGCAGGCCTTTGAGATCCTGGCGAGCAAACCAAACCTGGACATGATGATCACCGATTTCCGCCTGCCTGGCGGGATTTCTGGCGTGCAAATCGCCGAACCAGCCGTGAAGCTGCGACCGGAACTCAAGGTGATCTTCATCAGCGGTTACCCGCAGGAAATCCGCGAGACCGACAGCCCGATCACCCGCAAGGCACCGATCCTGGCCAAGCCATTCGATCTGGATGTGTTGCAACAGATCATGCAGGACATGCTCTCCTGAAGCTGTGTCGACGGTTGTGTCGTACGGCCCCCCTGTAGGCGCTGCCGAAGGCTCGGGCCGCGTTCGGACGATCTTTTGATCTTGATTAAAGCCCTTGCTGCAACGCCGGATCATCCGGATTGAGCTGCTCGAGCTGCGCCAACAGGATCTGTACGTTCTGCAACTGTCCGCTTTCCTTCCAATAGTTGATCAACAGCACGCGCGCCTTGCGATCGGCCGGGTGGCGCTGGACGATTTCCTGCAGCTGTTTCTGCGCGGCCTCCAGCTCTTGTTCACCATGCAACGTGGTGGCCAGGTCGTAGCGGTAATCCTTATTGTCGGGTTCAAGCTCCACGGCTTTGGACAGCCCGAGCAAGGCGAACTCACTTTGCCCGTGATGCAGCAACCAGAGCCCCAACGCATGTTGCAAGTAGGCCGAATCGGGCTGGGCCTTTAACTGCTTCGCCAACAATTGCTGGGCGGCATCGCTTTGGCCCAGTCGATCCAGCACGTCAATCTGCATCACCAGTGCCGGCAAGTTGCCGGGCGCCAGTTGCAACGTGCGCTCCAATGCCTGCTGCGCGTCCTTCAGTTCGGCATTGTGCAAATGCAGGCGCGCCAGTTGGTACTGGGTGTCGGCGCTTTCCGGCTGCTGCTTGAGGACCTGCTCCCAAGCGTCAATGGCTTGCTCCAGGGGGCCGAAATACAACCCCAGCTCATCCGGAGACAGCCCCAGCAAGGCGTTGACCGCCGCAAACCGGACGCTTGGGTCGCTGTCATCGAGCAAGGGCCCGAGCAACAGACTTCGCTGTCCATTGGGCACTAAACCGCTGATGCTTTTGATCGCCGCGATGCGTACCTCCGACGATGGATGTTGCAGGTCCGCATCCGCCAGTTTCAAGGCTTGCGGGCTGGGGTAGTTGGGCAGTTCGGCATGCAGCCAGACGCGGCGCTTGTCGGACAGGTCAGGGCGGCCCAATTGCTGGTAAAGAACCCGCGCCGCCCCCGGTTGACCCATGCGTGCCTGGGTCAGCGCTTCGCTGTAGCCGCGTCGAATTGCCTCCGGCACCACGGGCGTCGTGCTGCGCAAAAAAAACCAGGCAAGGGCGAGGGCAAACAGTGCACAGAGGCTGATGAGCAGATAGCGGCGGGACTGAGGCATGCAGGAATCCGGGAGCTGACAGGCTTTTACAAGGTCACCAGCTTCGGTCAGGCCGGGCTGTGAGTCAAACCCTGGCTCAGTTCAGCACGTAGTCATCGGGCTCAAGGGCCGGTGGCAAGTCGGTTTGCCCCAACGCTGCCAGCACTTCGCGCTCCAGCGTGCGCAAAATCGCATTGCACGGCAGATCGTTCTCATCGAAGCCGAACGGGTCTTCCAGATCGTCGCCAATTTCGTCGAGGCCGAAAAAGGTGTAGCTGACAATGGCGGTAATCACCGGTGTCAGCCAGCCAAGAGATTCGGCCATGGCGAACGGCAACAGGATGCAGAACAGGTAGATGGTGCGGTGCAGCAACAGGGTGTAGGGGAAGGGCAGCGGCGTACTTTTGATGCGTTCGCAACTGGCCTGGACCTGACTGAGGCTGACCAGTCGCGTTTCCAGTTGGGTATAACGCCATTCGCTGATCTGGCCGCGTTCGGCAAGGGCCGAGCACCGGACGCCGATCCGCTGCAAGAGCGCGTCAGTGATGTTCGGATGCTCTGCGTCCACGGCATCCTGCGTCCACGGCTTGATGGCGCTCATCTCGTTTTCAACGCGCAGGCGGGCGATCAGGCCATGGGCGAACCCGCAGAGCTCACGCAGCATAAGTTCACGTTCGGCCGCCGCCATCAGCCCCTGGGTTTGACGAATCAACGATCGCACTTCGATGATCAACTGCCCCAGATGCTTGCGGCCCTCCCACCAGCGGTCGTAGCAGGCATTGTTGCGAAAACTCATGAAGATCGACAACGACAGACCCAGCAGGGTGAACGGCGTGGCGTTGACCTTGGAGAAATACGCCGGGTGCCAGATCTCCACCAGCACGATTACCGACGCCAACAGGGTCACCAACAGACTGCGCAAGGCAATGCGCTTGGCAATCGAGCCTTTAAGGGAAAACAACATGCCGAGCAGGTTCGGCTTGGGACGCACAATCATGGACAGGGGCTTTATAGAGAGAGTGATGCTTGCGCAGCGATTTCAGCCTAGGGGCATGGGGGGATCCTGTCCAATCGCTTTGGCTGACGAAGTGATCGACAGGCTCTATCGACGCAGGCGTGTCCATCGGCGAAATGGCCTACAGGTCTTGTCGACATTGAAACTCGTCGAAGCAAGGAAGCAATGACTACGCTTGCAGGAGATGACTCGATGAGCGCTCCCATGCAACCGCTGCTTCAATACTTCAAGGCGATTCTCAACCCCGGACGCGAGGTGCTGCTGTTTGCCCTGAGAACCATCGTGGCCGGGTTGCTGACGCTGTACCTGGCCTTTGTGTTCGACCTCGACCAGCCCAAGTGGTCGATCATGGCGGTGATCATTGTCAGTCAGCCATTGGGCGGCATGGCCCTGGCCCGAAGTTTCGGCCAGATCATCGGCACCACGTTGGGCGCGGCGGTCGCGGTGTTGATCATGGCCATTTTCCCCCAGGCGCCGCTGCCCTTCATCATCACCCTGGCCTTGTGGTTGGCGCTGTGTACCGCCGGCGGCACCTTGTTGCGCTACACCAGTTCCCAAGCGTTTGTCCTGAGCGGTTACACGGCGGTGGTGGTGGCACTGCTGGCGCAACCCGATCAGGAGGGTACATTCCTGCTGGCCGTCACTCGCGTGACAGAAACACTGTTGGCGGTGGCCTGCGTGTGCGTTGTCAGCCTTCTGACGGCGCGACCGGAGGCGGTGGCCAAGGGTTATTTCGCCAAGATCGATCAAGTGATCAAACTGCTCGCGACTCACGCGGCAGCGGTGATTCGAACCGAGGAAAGCGAGGCCGATTTCCACAAGCGGCAAATGCAACTGTTGGGCGAGATCAGCGCCCTTGAAGGGCTGCGTCGACATTTGTACTTCGATGCACCACGGTTGCGCAGTGCCAATAGCCTGGTGCAGTTGCTTGGCAATCAACTGGTGCTGCTGACTTCGCGGCTGACGGCTTTGCGTCACCAGCGGCAATTACTCACCGAACGTTGGGAGGGCGCGTTGCCGGAAGAAATACAGCGGTTGCGCAGCGAGGAACTGGCATTCCTTGATGAGTTGGCCGTGCAAGGTCGCTCATTGTCGATTGAGGCGCGGCATCATTTTTTGACGCTGCAACAGCGTTTCGATGACCAGGCCTACAAGGCCGAACAACTCACCGAGACGATGCCTGCCACGCTGCGTTCATTGGCCTGGGCACTGCGCTGGGAGCAGGCACGGATGTTGGAGCAACTGGGGCAGATTCTGGAACTGAGCGACGCGATCCAGGAAGGACGGGAAGCCAGTTGCGTGTTCCGCGGCCAGGACAACCCGTTGCATCTGGACTTCACGTTGGCAGCAATGAACGCAATCCGGGCATTTACCGCGTTACTGGTGGCGGGGCTGATCTGGATCGAGACTGCTTGGGATGGGGCCCGTGGCGGGATGATTGTAGTGGGGATTCTCTGTTCGCTGATGGCGACTTTTCCGCGACCGTTGCTGGCCAGTCAAAGCTTTGCCAGGGGGCTGGGTCTGGCCTTGGTGGTGTCGGCGTTCTATCTGTTCATGCTGATGCCGATGATCAGTGACTTCGAGTTGCTCGCCTTGTTGTTTGCGCCATTGCTGTACGCGGTCGCGGTGGGGCTGGCCAGTCCGCCAACCACTGGCACAGGCATTGGTCTTGGACTGACGACCATGCTGTTGCTGGGGCCGCAAAACGCAGGAATCGGCCAAAACAATGCCATTCAGTGGTTCGAGTTTGCCGGTGCGTATATCTGCGCGGCCGTGATGGCGCTCAGCGTGTATGCCTTGATCTTCCCGTTCAGGCCCGATTTACGAATGCGCCGCCTGTTCAATGAAAGCTGCGAGCAGGTCTACGCTTTGTTGAAGACGCCGGCCACCGATGAACAGCAATTTGCGTTTGAAAGCCGTATGGTCGATCGCC
>NZ_JBFTMK010000237.1:0-7275 GCF_056396965.1 Pseudomonas sp. 05N434 | reverse complement strand
GGATCGACTTTCTTGATCAGCTGACCCCGCAAGTTTTTCCCAGGATCCGCATCGCCCTGCCCATAGGTCAAGACTTCGACGTTCGGTTGCGCATTGGCGTCAACCGCCAACATGCGCAGTTGATCATCGTAGGTATTTCGCCATTGATTGCCGCGCTCATCCCAGCGGCAGAGGACTTCACCGGCCACACCGAGCAAGCTCAGACGCCAGCCGGAATCGACGCTGTCGACCTTCAGCGGTTGGCCGGTCAGCCCATGGACCGTCGTCAGGTTGGGCCTGGAGCCATACAGACGCGGATCCCAGTGTTCCACCGGTCTGCCGGTGACGTCATGACGCTGTCGGGTGATGAGCGCTTCCAGAGGCTCGCGAGCGCTATTGCGCAGGTAGGCCACATGGCGAACCGCCAGGCCGCGGCCATCATTGGCAGTAATCGAAGAGGTGTTCCGATGCACGGTGAGATCCATCTCTCTATCTCCTTCAATGCGTAGCATCGGTCACGGCAAGGGTTTTCTCCAAGGCTCGATGCTATCAACGTACGAGGGGTGTGTAACCTGTCAGATATGACAGGTTACAAGGGACGCACCTATCCCAACGCATCCACACGGTTGCCCAATGACGCGTAGAATCACCCCTTGAATCAAATCGTTGAGGTCGCAGTGGTGGATTTACAGCAGGGCTTCGTCCTGACCCGGCATTGGCGCGATACCCCGGCCGGCACCGAAGTCGAGTTCTGGCTGGCGACCGATGCCGGTCCCCGGCGCATCCGCCTGCCGCATCAACCGTCGGTCGCGTTCATTCCACAGGCCATGCGCGAGCAAGCCGAAGCAGTGTTGCGCGGCGAAAAGAACGTTGAACTGCGGCCGTTGGCGCTGCTGGACTTCGAGCACCGCCCGGTGCTGGGCCTGTATTGCCAGCAGCACGGCCAGCTGATGCGCCTGGAAACCGCACTGCGCAAATCAGGCGTCGAGGTGTTTGAAGCCGACATCCGCCCGCCGGAACGCTACATGATGGAGCGGTTCATCACCGCGCCGGTTTTGTTCGGTGGCACGGCTGGCGCCGACGGCCTGCTGCTCGACGCGCAAATGAAACCCGCCCCCGGCTATCGGCCGAACCTGCGGCTGGTCTCGCTGGACATCGAAACCACCGCCCAGGGCGAGTTGTACTCCATCGCCCTGGAAGGCTGCGGCGAGCGTCAGGTGTACATGCTCGGGTCGCCCAATGGTGATGACAGTGGGGTGGATTTCCAGCTCGAATACTGCGATTCGCGAACCCTGCTGCTGAAAAAACTCAATGAGTGGTTCGCCCGGCATGACCCCGACGCCATCATCGGCTGGAACGTCGTGCAGTTCGACCTGCGCGTCCTGCACGAACATGCCCGCCGCCTGGCGGTGCCGCTGAAGCTGGGGCGTGGCGGCGAAGAAATGCAGTGGCGCGAGCACGGCAGCGGCAATCATTTTTTCGCCTCGGCTGCCGGCCGGTTGATCATCGACGGCATCGAGTCGTTGCGCTCGGCCACCTGGAGCTTCCCCTCGTTCAGCCTTGAAAACGTCGCGCAAACCCTGTTGGGCGAGGGCAAGTCGATCGACAACCCGTACCAGCGCATGGATGAAATCAATCGCATGTTCACCGAGGACAAACCGGCCCTGGCCAAGTACAACCTCAAGGACTGCGAACTGGTGACGCGAATCTTCGCCAAGACCGAGTTGCTGACTTTCCTGCTGGAGCGCGCCAGCGTCACCGGATTGCCGGCGGACCGCAGCGGCGGCTCGGTAGCGGCGTTCACCCATTTGTACATGCCGTTGATGCACCGCCAGGGTTTCRTCGCACCGAACCTTGGCAATAAACCACCGCAGGCCAGCCCCGGCGGTTTTGTCATGGATTCGCAGCCGGGGTTATACGAGTCGGTGCTGGTGCTCGACTACAAAAGCCTCTATCCGTCGATCATCCGCACCTTCCTGATCGACCCGGTGGGCTTGATCGAGGGGCTCAAGCATCCTGACGACAGCGAGTCGGTGCCAGGCTTTCGCGGCGCACGTTTCTCACGGACCCGGCATTGCCTGCCGGCCATTGTCGCCCGAGTCGCCGAAGGCCGCGAAACCGCCAAGCGCGAACACAACGCGCCGCTGTCCCAGGCGCTGAAAATCATCATGAATGCGTTTTACGGTGTACTGGGTTCCAGCGGTTGTCGCTTCTTCGATACCCGGTTGGCTTCGTCCATCACCTTGCGCGGGCACGAGATCATGCTGCGTACCCGCCAACTCATCGAAGCTCAGGGCCACGCGGTGATCTACGGCGATACCGACTCGACTTTCGTCTGGCTGCGTCGCCCCCATGGTCAGGCCGAAGCCGCGCAGATCGGTCACGCGCTGGTGGACCACGTCAACCAATGGTGGCGCGAGCATGTGAAGCAGGAGTACGGGTTGGAAAGTGCCCTGGAGTTGCAGTTCGAAACCCACTACAAACGCTTTCTGATGCCGACCATTCGCGGTGCCGAGGAGGGCAGCAAGAAGCGCTATGCCGGATTGGTTACCCGTGCCGATGGCTCCGACGAGATGGTCTACAAAGGCCTGGAAACCGTGCGCACCGACTGGTCGCCGCTGGCCCGGCAATTCCAACAGGAGTTGTACCTGCGCATCTTCAACCGCAAGCCCTATCAGGATTACGTGCGTGACTATGTGCGCAAGACGTTGGCCGGTGAGTTCGATGAGCGCCTGATCTACCGCAAACGCCTGCGTCGGCCCCTCGATGACTATCAGCGCAATGTGCCGCCCCATGTGCGGGCCGCGCGGATCGCCGATGACTACAACGACCAACAGGGGCGGCCGCGGCAGTATCACAACGGCGGCTGGATCCGTTACGTGATCACGGTTGCTGGCCCCGAGCCGCTGGAAGTGCGCAGCACGCCCATCGACTACGACCATTACATCACCCGGCAGCTGCAACCGGTGGCGGACGCTATCCTGCCGTTCGTGGATGACGATTTCTCAACGCTGATTGGGGGGCAGCTGGGCCTGTTTTGAGTCCAGCAGCGACAGCGTCCAGTCATCCGGTATGCCGTGAAAGTACTGATCCAGCGCCTGATGGAACAGGCTGCCTTTTGGCGAAACCTGGGCGAACAGCGTCATCGATGAATGAAACTTGAGGTTGTCGGGGTGCCCGAAAATCTTGGTGATCGAACGTTGAGGAGCATCCAGCACCAATTGCGTGCAGGTGCGCAAGCGCGGCCCCAGCAACGGATGCTCGAGGTACGCCGCGGCCTCTTCACTGGAGCGAATGGCAAAGTAGCGGGACATTTCGCTGTCACCCAATCCGGCAAACTGCGGAAAGATGAACCACATCCAGTGTCGGCGCTTTTGGCCGGCGCGCAGTTCATCCTGAACCCACTCGAACACAGGATCCTGCGCCTGGACGAAGCGTGGCAAATTGAAAGAGTCGAGCTGATCGGTACTTCTCATGCCGATGCCCTCTGATAGATCCGCGATGGCTCAGACCATGGCCAACCGCTGCTTGCGTTGTGGCGCGCGAAACGCTTGGTCCAGCGCCTCCAGATCCCCAGCCTCCAGACGCAATTGCGCCGCTTGTGCGTTGAGCCGCACATGCTCGGGGTGGACCGCTTTGGGGATGGCGATCACTCCGTTCTGACGCAGAATCCATGCCAGCGCTACCTGCGCAGGTGTCGCCTCGTGACGGGCGGCAACTTGTTTGAGTATTGGATTGGCCAGCATGTGTCCGCCCTGGCCGATCGGACAGTAGGCCATCACCGGCATCTTTTGCCGTTGGCTCCAGGGCAGCAGATCGAATTCGATGCCGCGCTCTTCCAGGTTATACAGCACCTGATTGGTGGCGCAGGCCGGTGAGGCCAGCTCTTCCAGATCATCCAGGTCGAAATTGGACACGCCCCAACGGCCAATCTTGCCGTCTTCGCGCAGGCGTTCGAAGGCCTCGACGGTTTCCTCAAGGGGATACTCGCCGCGCCAGTGCAACAGGTAGAGATCGATGTAATCGGTATTCAGCCGACGCAGGCTGCGTTCACAAGCCTGGGGGATGCCTCTGCGGCTGGCGTTGTGAGGGTAGACCTTACTCACCAGGAAAACCTGGTCGCGCAGGCCTGTGATGGCTTCACCCACCACCTCTTCGGCGCCCCCTTCAGCGTACATCTCAGCGGTGTCGATCAGGGTCATGCCCAACTCGATACCCAGGCGCAGCGCTGCAACTTCCCTGGTGTGTCGGGAGCGTTCCTCTCCCATGTGCCAGGTGCCTTGGCCGATGACCGGCACAGGGCGGCCGGCCAGCTCAAGAGTCCGCATGAATCCTCCTTGTCGAAGTCCGATCGATACTACAGTTGGCAGCAAAATAGCAGGGTGGTTCCGTCGTCATCATGAAAGATCGCAGCCTGCGGCAGCTCCTGCGAGGGCGGGGCACACCCGCGATATCACGGGTGTATCCAGCCCCCTGGAGCTGCCGAAAGCTGCGATCTTTTGATCTACCGGGCGGAGAACCTGAACACGGTGGTCTGGGCATAGGTCTTGCCCGGATCCAGCCGCGTGGACGGGAAGCTCGGCTGGTTCGGCGAGTCCGGATAATGCTGGGTTTCCAGAGTAAAGGCACCCCAATGCGGGTAAATCTTGCCGGCCTTGCCCTTGACCGAGCCGTCGAGGAAGTTGCTGGTGTAGAACTGTACGCCAGGTTCGGTGGTGTAGAGCTGCAAGCGACGGCCGGATTGCGGATCGCTGACATCGGCGGCGAGTTTGCCCAGGTCACCCTTGGCGTCCAGCACCCAGTTGAAGTCAAAACCGCCTTGTTTCGGTTCGGCGAATTTCAACTGTGGGTGATCGGCCTTGATGTGTTGACCGATGGCGGTCGGTTGAGTGAAGTCCATGGGCGTGCCGGCGACCGGGGCCAGTTCACCGGTGGGGATCAGTTTGCCGGTGACTGGCGTGTAATGGGCGGCGTGCAAGGTCGCCAGCTGCTTCAGCACATCGCCGTTACCCGCGCCGGCCAGGTTGAAATAGCTGTGGTTGGTCAGGTTCAGCACCGTGGGCTTATCGGTGCTGGCCTTGTAGTCGATGCGCAGCTCATTGTTCTCGGTGAGGCTGTAGGTGACCTCGGTTTTCAGGTTGCCGGGGAAACCCATTTCGCCATCCGACGACAGGTACGTCAGCGTCACGCCCACCGAATCCTTGCCCTTGCTCGGTTCGGCTTTCCACACCCGCTTGTCGAAACCTTGAGCCCCGCCGTGCAGCGAATTGCTGCCGTCGTTGAGCGGCACTTGAAAGCGCTTGCCATCCAGCTCGAAGGCGCCGTTGGCTAGGCGATTGCCGAAGCGGCCGATGGTCGCGCCGAAAAACGCCGTGCCACTTTGATAACCCTGCACGTCGTCGAAACCGAGCACCACATCGTCGAGCTTGCCGTTTTTATCCGGCACTTTCAGCGACTGGAGAATCCCGCCGTAAGTAATGACCGTGGCCTGCAGGCCGTGGCTGTTGCGCAAAATGTATTGCTCGACGGGCGTGCCGTCATTGGTTTTGCCGAAGGCTTTTTGTTCGCTGGACAAACCAGTGGCGTGAGCGGAGAGGGTGGCGATCATCAGGGACAGTCCGAGGCCGGAGAGCAGGTGTCGGGATTGAAGCATGGTTGACCTTCCTTTTTGTTGTTTTTAATAAGTAGTCATACTAATGATCGTGTTTAAGTGCGATCAAGGAAGGATTTATAGCTTATGTCTCGAGCATTGCAATTAAAAGTATGACTAATAAGAGATCGCTTTCATGGTGACCAGAGCTTACGGACCGCCGGCACTGCACTTTTTCAGCTTTCACGGTTCTATCCTTGGCCAGCCCGCGGCGATCCCCACTGCCGGCCCATGCCCAAGTTCAAGAACCCATGGCTCAAGTTTTACCCCGTTTTACCCTGCACATTCGCCGTCATTGCTTGCTGCTGATTAGCCTGTCGATGCTCCTCGCCAGTGGTTGCAGCCATCAGCCGGGCAACGATGTCATCAGCCAGTTTCGCGATGGCAAACCCCAGGAACTCCTCCAGACCAGCGTCGACCGCATGGCGACCCTGACGATGCGCGACAACCTCGAAAGCCTCTACCTGCTGATGAACAAGCTCTACCTGCGCAACCCGCAGGAGCTGAAAAAATCTGGCTTCCTCGATGTCGGCACCGCAGAAAAACAGGTGCGCATGGCCATCGAACAGCAAGAGCCGCTGCCCACCCTCGGCGGCAAAAAAGACCTCGCTGCGCTGAGCTTCGCCATGAGCCCGGAATTCCTCGGTGACCGGGTCGGCGCATTCATCTATGCGATTGGCAGCATGCTGGTGACGGCCCATGGCAATCGGCTGGAGTTCTACATGACGGATGCGCTCAACCCGACCTTCGTCAGCAATGCCGCGCGCAACATCGAAAAAGCCACCTGGATCTTGAGCCAACGGCAAAACAGGCAAGGCGAGCCTTTGCTGTTCTCCAACGAAATTTCGGAGGAGGGCAGCAACCTGAGTTTTGCCGTGGAGTTCGGCAAAATCGTCGCGCGACTGGACCTGCTGACCCAGATGCTCGATGAGCGGTACCGGCGGATCGGCCTGAACTACGCCCAGAGTCTGCTGTTCCTGAATTTTTTGCCGGTGCAGTGAGATGTCGGATAAAGCGCAATTCTTGTGGGGTTGGTATTGAGTGGGGAGTCGCTGTTTCAAATCGGTGAATTGGCATAACGATAGACCGCATCGATATATGTGGTTATAAGAAAAATCGCTATGCTGCTGACCGGTTTGTTTCCTGCGAATTTCTGGGCGTATTAATGGATTTCGGTAATTTCGGGTTGGTCGTAGCGGGTCTGGTGGTCGGCTTTATTGTCGGCATGACCGGTGTTGGGGGCGGTTCGTTGATGACGCCAATCCTGCTGTGGTTCGGCGTTAACCCGGCCACGGCGGTGGGCACGGATTTGCTGTACGCGGCCATTACCAAATCCAGTGGTGTGCTGGTTCATCGCAAGAACAAGAACATCGACTGGGCGATCACCGGTTGGTTGACCCTCGGCAGCGTGCCGGCGGTAGCCCTGACGCTGTGGTTCCTGAGCACTTTGCAGACCTCGCCCGAGGCGATGAACGCCGTCATCAAACAGGCGCTGGGCTTCGTATTGTTCGCCACGGCGCTGGCGATTTTCTTCAAGAAACGCTTGCTCGATTTCGCTCACAAACGGGCGGGCGGTCACTACAACCCCAGCGGTTCCCGGTTGAATGCACTGACCGTGATCACCGGTCTGGTGCTAGGCACCATGG
>NZ_JBFTMK010000236.1:0-14085 GCF_056396965.1 Pseudomonas sp. 05N434 | reverse complement strand
GGTGATGAGTGATCAGAATATCGCTTAGCACCCAACCCGGGTGCGCCGCGAGCCACGCCTCTACGGGCGCGGCATCGCCCGGATCGACTACGGCGCAGCGCTGGGTGCTGTGGTCTTGTAACAACCAGATGTAGTTGTCGGTGAAGGCGGGCAGGGCACTGATCTGTATCATCGTCGGATTCGCCAAGCGGAAAACATTGGCGCATCTTAGAGCTTCCTGGCGCGTTGGAGAATGCAATGACCGATAAAGCGTTCGCTCAGGCTGATCCTGACTGGCTGGCATTGATCAGCGCGGCCCGTGACTGGCTGTCCGGCCCCATCGGGCAATTTTTGCTGGACGAAGAACGACGCATGCTCGAAGACGAGTTGGGGCGCTTCTTCGGCGGCTATCTGGTGCATTACGGCCCCTCGGCACAGACGCCACCGGCGGCGCCGCAGGTGCAGCGCAATGTGCGACTCGGCGCGCCGTTGCCGGGGGTCGAGATCGTCTGCGAAGAGCAGGCCTGGCCCTTGAGCGAGCATGCCGCCGATGTGGTGGTGTTGCAGCATGGGCTGGATTTCTGCCTGTCGCCACACGGCTTGTTGCGCGAAGCGGCGAGCAGTGTGCGCCCCGGCGGGCATCTGCTGATTATCGGGATCAACCCCTGGAGCAGTTGGGGCCTGCGTCATGTGTTTGCCCATGACGCCTTGCGCAAGGCGCGCTGCATTTCGCCGTCGCGGGTCAGCGACTGGCTGAACCTGCTGGGCTTCGCGCTGGAGAAACGCCGCTTCGGGTGCTATCGTCCGCCGCTTGCGTCACCTGCCTGGCAAGCTCGTCTGGCCGGTTGGGAGCGCAAGGCCGGTGACTGGCAATTGTCGGGTGGCGGCTTCTATTTATTAGTCGCGCGCAAGATCGTGGTGGGGCTGCGGCCGGTGCGCCAGGTACGGCGCGAGCCGATGGGCAAGCTGATTCCGTTGCCGATGGCCAAGGTCAATCGTCGTCACATCGAACCGTAATACACTTTTTTATATTCCCGGCCGGGTATGCCCCGGCCTCGGGCATCGTCGGTCACCGATCGGCGAGCCAGCGCATTTTCTGGATAGATTGGCATGAGCGATAGCGTAGAACTCTTCACCGATGGCGCCTGCAAGGGCAACCCTGGCCCAGGCGGCTGGGGCGCGTTGCTGGTGTGCAAGGGCGTTGAAAAAGAACTCTGGGGCGGCGAAGCCAACACCACCAACAACCGCATGGAGCTGATGGGGGCGATCCGTGGCCTGGAAGAGCTCAAGCGTTCTTGCGACGTGCTGCTGGTGACCGACTCCCAGTACGTGATGAAAGGCATCAACGAGTGGATGGCCAACTGGAAGAAACGCGGCTGGAAAACCGCCGCGAAGGAACCAGTGAAAAACGCCGACCTGTGGAAACTGCTCGACGAGCAGGTCAACCGCCACAACGTCACCTGGAAATGGGTGCGCGGGCACATCGGCCATCATGGCAACGAACGGGCCGACCAACTGGCCAACCGTGGCGTGGATGAAGTGCGCGGGTACAAACAGGCTTGATTCCGGCGTAACACGGTCTATCTGAAAGACCCCCGCGAGCGTGTTAACATCGCCGCTTTTGCACGATTGACCCGTTGAGAGCTGAGCACTGATGGCCACCAGATCCGTTGTACTCGATACCGAAACCACCGGCATGCCGGTGACCGACGGCCACCGGATTATCGAAATCGGTTGTGTCGAGTTGATCGGTCGGCGCCTGACCGGCCGGCATTTCCACGTTTACCTGCAACCGGATCGCGAGAGTGACGAAGGCGCCATCGGCGTCCACGGCATCACTAACGAATTTCTGGTGGGCAAGCCGCGTTTCACTGAAGTGGCCGATGAATTTTTCGAGTTCATCAAGGGCGCACAGCTGATCATCCATAACGCGGCGTTCGACGTTGGCTTTATCAACAACGAATTTGCCCTGATGGGCCAGCACGATCGCGCGGACATCACACAACACTGCACGATCCTCGACACCCTGATAATGGCCCGGGAACGTCACCCGGGGCAGCGCAACAGCCTCGACGCCTTGTGCAAACGCTATGGCGTCGACAACTCCGGCCGTGAACTGCACGGCGCCTTGCTCGACTCCGAGATTCTCGCCGACGTTTACCTGACCATGACCGGCGGCCAGACCAGCCTGTCGCTGGCCGGTAACGCGTCCGATGGCAACGGTTCGGGCGAAGGCGCCGATAATTCCGCCACGGAAATCCGTCGTCTGCCGGCCGATCGTCAGCCGACCCGGATCATCCGCGCCAGTGAAGAGGATCTGGCCCAACACGTTGCGCGCCTGGAAGCCATCGCCAAATCCGCCGGCGCGCCGTCGCTGTGGCAGCAATTGGCCGAGGCCAAGGCTCAGGCCTGAGTCCCTTCGAGCGGAAGGTTTTTTGTGGCGAGGGAGCTTGCTCCCGCTCGACTGCGCAGCAGTCGCAAATCCTGCCAATATGGTTCCGAGCGAATGCAGGGGGGGGCGCTTCGCAGCCCAACGGGAGCAAGCTCCCTCGCCACAGGTATCTTTCTCGACACCGAGTTTGCTGGCCACATGATGGTGCGCCGGCCGGCCCACTTCAGGGCATCCCCCTCGCCACATGCGCTCCAACCCTCTACCCTGAGGTGATTGGCAGGCCACGGTCTGCCGCCTCAGGACGCCGAGCCTCATGTATAAAGATTTGAAATTCCCGGTCCTGATCGTCCACCGCGACATCAAGGCCGACACCGTTGCCGGTGATCGTGTGCGTGGCATTGCCCGGGAGCTGGAGCAGGAAGGTTTCAGTATCGTTTCGGCGGTCGATTACACCGAGGGGCGTCTGGTCGCCTCGACCCATCACGGCCTTGCCTGCATGTTGATTGCCGCCGAAGACGCCAGCACCCACGCGCATCTTCTGCACAACATGGCCGAACTGATTCGCCTGGCGCGGGTTCGGGCGCCGGAGCTGCCGATTTTCGCCCTGGGCGAGCAAGTCACCCTGGAAAACGCCCCGGCCGACGCCATGGCCGAGCTCAATCAGCTGCGCGGCATTCTCTATTTGTTCGAAGACACCGTGCCATTCCTTGCCCGTCAGGTTGCCCGCGCGGCGCGCAAGTACCTGGACGGCCTGTTGCCGCCGTTCTTCAAGGCGTTGGTGCAGCACACCGCAGACTCCAATTATTCCTGGCACACGCCGGGGCATGGCGGCGGCGTGGCGTATCACAAGAGCCCGGTAGGGCAGGCGTTTCACCAGTTTTTCGGGGAAAATACCCTGCGTTCGGATTTGTCGGTGTCGGTGCCGGAACTCGGTTCGCTGCTCGATCACACTGGCCCGCTGGCTGAGGCGGAAGCGCGAGCGGCTCGCAACTTCGGCGCCGATCACACCTTTTTCGTGATCAATGGCACCTCGACCGCCAACAAGATCGTCTGGCATTCCATGGTGGCACGCGATGATCTGGTGCTGGTGGATCGCAACTGCCACAAGTCAGTGTTGCACGCGATCATCATGACCGGCGCGATTCCGCTGTACCTGTGCCCGGAGCGCAATGAGCTGGGGATCATTGGCCCGATTCCGTTGAGTGAGTTCAGCCGCGAATCAATCCAGGCCAAGATCGACGCGAGCCCACTGACCCAGGGCCGCGAGCCCAAGGTCAAGTTGGCGGTGGTGACCAACTCGACTTATGACGGCCTCTGTTACAACGCCGAACTGATCAAACAGAGCCTGGGCAACAGCGTCGAGGTGCTGCATTTCGACGAGGCCTGGTTCGCCTACGCGGCATTCCACGAGTTCTTCGCCGGCCGTTATGGCATGGGCACGTCCCGCAGCGAAGACAGCCCCTTGGTGTTCACCACTCACTCCACACACAAACTGCTGGCGGCGTTCAGCCAGGCGTCGATGATTCACGTGCAGGACGGCGGTGCACGGCAGCTGGATCGCGACCGTTTCAACGAAGCGTTCATGATGCACATCTCGACCTCGCCGCAGTACAGCATCATCGCCTCGCTGGACGTGGCCTCGGCGATGATGGAAGGGCCGGCCGGTCGTTCGTTGCTACAGGAAATGTTCGACGAAGCCCTGAGTTTTCGCCGGGCGCTGGCCAATCTGCGCCAGCATATCGCCGCCGATGRCTGGTGGTTTTCCATCTGGCAGCCGCCCTCGGTCGAAGCCATCGAGCAGGTGGCCGCCGAAGCCTGGCTGCTGCAACCCGACGCCGATTGGCACGGCTTTGGCGGCGTGACTGACGACTATGTGCTGCTCGATCCGATTAAGGTCACGCTGGTGATGCCGGGGCTGACGGCGGGCGGCGCGCTGAGTGCGCGAGGGATTCCGGCGGCGGTAGTCAGCAAGTTCCTCTGGGAACGCGGGCTGGTCGTGGAAAAGACTGGGCTGTATTCATTCCTGGTGCTGTTCTCGATGGGCATTACCAAGGGCAAATGGAGCACGCTGCTGACCGAGTTACTGGAGTTCAAGCGCAGCTACGACGCCAACGTCAGCCTGGCCACCTGCCTGCCGTGCGTGGCGCAACAGAACATGGCCCGTTATCAAGGCATGGGGTTGCGCGATCTGTGCGATCAATTGCACGCCTGTTATCGCAGCAACGCCACGGCCAAACACCTCAAACGCATGTACACGGTGTTGCCGGAAGTCGCGATGAAGCCAGCGGACGCCTATGATCAATTGGTACGCGGGGAAGTGGAGGCCGTTTCGATCGATGCCCTGGACGGGCGGATCGCGGCAGTGATGCTGGTGCCATACCCGCCGGGGATCCCGTTGATCATGCCCGGCGAGCGTTTCACCGAGTCGACCCGCTCGATCATCGATTACCTGAAGTTTGCCCGGGCGTTCGACAGCAGCTTCCCCGGGTTTGTCGTCGATGTGCATGGCTTGCAACATGAAGACGAGGGCAATGGACGGCACTACACCGTCGATTGCATCAAGGAATGAGGACCTTTGCGAGTATGCAGCCCGTCATGAATCCCAAATACCCGGGCCTCTCGGTGCGTGTCGCCGATGAGGGTTTTGCGGCTTATATCTGGGGCAGTGATTTCAGTTTTGAAGTCGCCGCCTATGGCGCAGCAGAAATCGGCAAGCCGGTGGCGCAGTGGCCGGTGACGCCAATCACCCCGTATCGCAAGTGCTACGGCATCGATCCCGAAGAGTTCAGCAGCTTTCGCGACGCCGCCGACAGTGCGATTTTCATGGCCTATCTGGATGATGAGCCGGTGGGCCACCTGGTGGTCAGCACCAACTGGAACGGTTTCGCCCATATCGATGAATTGGCGGTGCATGCACCGGCGCGTCGCCATGGCGTGGCCAAGGCGTTGCTGGACGTAGCGCAGTTCTGGAGCCGCAAGAAAAAGCTGCCGGGCATCATGCTGGAAACCCAGAACAATAATCTTGGGGCCTGCCGGCTGTATGAACGCTGTGGCTACGTGGTTGGCGGGATCGATCATCTGCGTTATCGCGGGATCGACCCGAACACCGCCGAAGTCGCATTGTTCTGGTATCGATTGTTCGAGAACCCGCTGGAAAAACCGATCAGCTCGCCAGCATCGCCACGGCTTGTTCCGTGATGATGTCCAGCAGCGTCTGAACCGCCGGAGAGGGCTCGGCGTTTTTCAGGCGCAGAGCGTAGACGCTGACCGGTACCGCAGGCGCCAGCGGGCAGGCATCGAGCCCGGCCGATTTGGCGCCAAGGGCGGTAAACGGATCGACAATCGCCAGGCCTTCACCGGCCTCGACCATGCTGCGCATCATTTGATGCGTCTGCACCCGGGTCTGGATGACCGGGGCAGGGCGCAGCGCATGCAGCTTGTTGTCCAGCGCCGGGCTGAGCGGGTCGTGACCTTCCAGGCCGACCATTGACTGGCCGGCCAAGTCTTGCAGCGAGATGTACTTCTGTTTCGGTTGCAACCAGCCATGGGGTGCCAATAGCTGGAGCTTGCCCTGGGCGATGATCTGGCAATCGATATCGGCATGGTCCGGGTCGTGCAGGCTCAGGCCCAGATCGCTTTCGCGCAGCAGCAGGCTTCTGACAATCTCGCGGGTCGGTTGGCTCAGGAGGGTGCAAGGTGCATCGGGGAGGCGTCGGCGCAGCGCCGCGATGCTCTGCGGCAACAGTTGTTGCGCCAGCGGCGGGGTGCAGATGATTCGCAGGGGCGGGGCCAGATATTGCTTGAGGCTGCTGGCCAGTCGCTGGACCGGCTCAAGGGCCTCGTAGACGCGGGCGATCTCGACCTGCAACTCCCGCGCCTCGCGCGTGGCTTGCAGACGGCCACGCACGCTGGCAAACAGCATGAAACCCAACTGATCCTCGGCATCGCGCAACGTGCGTTCAACCTCGGTCACGGGCAACTGCAACCATTCGGCCGCGGTGCCCAGGTGACCGGTCTGCAGGAGCGCCTGGATCACTTCGATATGACGTAAACGCATGCGTGAAGTCCATGTTCAGCAGGTGAGGGAGTCAGTGACTGAATCCTAACTCAAGTGCGCGCATATGACTTCTGCTCATAACAGCGGGTTATGAAGCGACGTTCGTTTCAGGCTCGCGAATGAGGGTGACACCGGTTTGCACCAGCACAAACGCGTTGTCGTCGAGTTTGTTGACCCGATCGCCAATGGCCAGTTTATAGGTGGTGACAGGCGCAGAGCCGGCGAGGCCGTCGTGCGACAGGGTGGATTCCTGGAACTCATGCACGGAATAAACACGGCCTTCCGCGTCTCTTGCATGGAACTGACCGACGAGTACTGCTGCCATCTGCTTAGAACCTCTGGAGATAAATCACTCAATTTGCGGTTCTGTAGACAGCACTTTCCGACAACAAGTGCGCTCATCCGACGCGGTGCTGTTCGTGACCCCGGAATACAACCGTTCGGTGCCGGCGCCGTTGAAGAATGCGATTGACGTCGGTTCGCGTCCCTATGGCCAGAGTGTCTGGGACGGCAAGCCGGGTGCGGTGATCAGCGCTTCACCGGGCGCCGTCGGCGGATTTGGCGCCAACCACAATGTGCGCCAGTCGATGGTGTTTCTCAATGTGCCGTGCATGCAGCAGCCGGAAGCTTATCTGGGCGGTATGGGTTCAGCGTTCGACGAGGCGGGCAAGTTGTCGGAGTCGCTCAAGCCGTTCCTGCAGAAATTCATCAATGCGTATGGGCAGTGGGTCGAGCAGCATAAAAAGCCATGACCACTCCCTTTTAGCTCGTAGCAGCTGCCTCGCAGGCTCGGCAGCTGCTACATCAGGCATTTCATCCCACCTTCACTTTACGGCCTATTCAAACCTCCCTATATTCCGCGCTTCGTTTTTCCGTCGGGCTGGAACCGGGTTTATATGCTCATCGCATCGTTGATTTTTTTGCTGACCATCACCCTGGTGATCTGGCAACCCAAAGGCCTGGGCGTCGGCTGGAGTGCGGTATTCGGCGCGGTGCTGGCACTGCTGTCCGGGGTGGTGCACCTGAGCGATATTCCGCTGGTATGGCAGATCATCTGGAATGCCACTGGCACCTTCGTTGCGCTGATTATCATCAGCCTGCTGCTGGATGAGGCGGGGTTCTTTGCCTGGGCCGCGTTGCATGTGGCCCGTTGGGGGCGGGGCAGCGGGCGCAAGCTCTTTGCTTATATGGTGTTGCTCGGCGCACTGGTGTCGGCGTTGTTCGCCAATGACGGCGCGGCGCTGATTCTTACACCGATCGTGATTTCCATGCTGCTGGCGTTGCGTTTTTCCCCGGCGGCGACCCTGGCGTTCGTGATGGGCGCCGGTTTCATCGCCGACACCGCGAGCCTGCCGCTGGTGGTGTCGAACCTTGTGAACATTGTTTCGGCTGACTTCTTCAAGATCAGTTTCAACCGCTACGCCGCGGTGATGATTCCGGTCAATCTGGTAAGCGTGGCGGCGACCCTGGCAATGTTGATGGTGTTTTTCCGTCGCGACATCCCCCGTGATTACCATCCCGAGCAGTTGGCAGACCCGGCCACCGCGATTCACGACACTGCAACGTTTTATGCCGGTTGGGTGGTGTTGGTGATTCTGCTGCTCGGCTGCTTTGCCCTTGAGCCGTTGGGCATTCCGATCAGCGCGATCTCCGCGGTGTGCGCTGCATTGCTGCTGGCCATTGCCGCCCGTGGCCACAAGATTTCCACGCGTAAGGTGATGAAAGAAGCGCCGTGGCAGATCGTGATTTTTTCCTTAGGGATGTACCTCGTGGTGTATGGCCTGCGCAACGCCGGGCTAACCGGGTATCTGGCCGGTTGGCTGGATGGCTTCGCCGGTTACGGCGTGTGGGGCGCGGCCATGGGCACCGGGGTGCTGACGGCGTTGCTGTCGTCGGTGATGAACAATCTGCCGACCGTGCTGATCGGCTTGCTCTCGATCGATGCCAGTCAGGCGACCGGCGTGGCGAAAGAGGCGATGATCTACGCCAACGTCATCGGCAGCGACCTGGGGCCGAAAATCACCCCGATCGGCAGTCTGGCGACCTTGCTGTGGCTGCATGTGCTGCAGCGCAAGAATATCCGGATTGGCTGGGGCTACTACTTCAAGGTCGGGGTTGTGCTGACGGTGCCGGTGTTGTTGGTGACGTTGGCGGCCTTGGCGTTGCGGTTATCCATCTAGACCGGGCGGGCACTGCAAACGCTCAACCACTGCCCGGCACATTCGGCCAAAGATCGGACACCAGAAACAGCCGCTCGGCCTCTTCCCAATCCCCTTTGGCATTCTCTGTCAGCCGCACCATCAATTGCGCCGGTGCCAGCGGGTCCAGATCACTCAGCCACGCCTTCAGCTGTTCAGCGCTCCAGGTCTGCTCCTCGGGATAGTGCGCCGGCGCCAGCCAGGCATGGCGGGGCAGGGGTTGCCAGCGACCGAACGGACGCTGCACGACAAACTCCGCCCAATCCTTCTGGTGCAGCCAGCTACCGCGTAAATGCTGAGGGTGTGCGCCACTCGGTGGTTCGGCCTGCCCAGGCCACGGATAGAGCAGATAACCGCCCAGCCATAGATGCGCGCTGAACTGCTGGATATCCAGCGACGCCAGCACCTCACGGCTTTCCGCCCGTGCGGAAATCGGCAGTTGATGCCGGCTCAGGTGTTCCAGTTTGCGGTCCAGCCGATCATGGCAACCCGGTCCAAGCCATTGCGCGGTGTCACGGCCGTCACCGTTCTGCGGGCCGAGATAGAGCTTGATCGCCAGTTCCAGGTGATGCACACCATCGCGATCGCGCAGCAGCATGTCCAACTCGCCGAGGGTATGGCCTTCGCGACGGATCGGCATGTTGGCGGCGATCAGCTCGATCCCCGGCGCGTGCCGCACGGCGTACTGCCACAGCCGTTCGTAGTACAAACCCAGGCGCCGGGTCCTGGCCTGGGCCAGCCAGTGCAGCAAATCGTAACTGTCACGATCCAGATGCCTGAGCCAGTGTTCCAGGCGCTCCGGCGCCTGCACCCAATCGCTGCCGGCCAGGGGATGACGCTGCGGCCACGGGGTGGCGTCGAGCATCGGCGGCGCGAGGATGACCCAAGCCAGGTCGCGCACTTCAGGGTGGCGCAACTGGTGAGGTAACTGGAGCAAGTCTGGAAATAGGATCATCTTGCGAGCATAGCCCGAAACTAGAGCACACCGTTGTGGCTGAAAGGGTTTTGTCTACGCCGCGCTTTCGCCCATAATCGTGTTTTTCGCCGTCGCAGGCCGCCGCGTCCCAATAGGAGCCCCATGGAGCAATTTCGTAATATCGGCATCATCGGTCGCCTGGGCAGTTCTCAGGTGCTGGATACCGTCCGCCGACTGAAACGGTTTCTGCTCGATCGTCACCTGCACGTGATCCTCGAAGACACTATCGCCGAAGTCCTGCCGGGCCATGGCCTGCAAACTTCGTCGCGCAAGATGCTCGGTGAAGTCTGTGACATGGTGATTGTGGTCGGTGGTGACGGCAGCCTGCTGGGCGCTGCCCGGGCGCTGGCCCGGCACAACATCCCGGTGCTCGGTATCAACCGTGGCAGCCTGGGATTCCTCACCGATATTCGCCCCGATGAACTGGAAGTCAAAGTCGCCGAAGTGCTCGACGGCCATTACCTGGTGGAAAACCGCTTCCTGTTGCAAGCCGAAGTCCGGCGCCACGCCGAGGCCATCGGCCAGGGCGATGCGCTGAACGATGTAGTGCTGCACCCCGGCAAGTCGACGCGAATGATCGAGTTCGAGCTGTACATCGACGGCCAGTTCGTCTGCAGCCAGAAGGCCGACGGCCTGATCGTTGCCACGCCGACCGGTTCGACCGCTTACGCGCTGTCTGCGGGCGGCCCGATCATGCATCCCAAGCTCGACGCTATTGTGATTGTGCCGATGTACCCCCATACCTTGTCGGGTAGGCCGATTGTGGTCGATGGCAACAGTGAGCTGAAAATCGTCGTGTCCAAAGATATGCAGATTTACCCGCAAGTCTCCTGTGATGGGCAGAACCACTTCACCTGCGCGCCCGGTGACACCATCACCATCAGCAAGAAAGCGCAGAAGCTGCGGCTGATTCACCCACTCGACCACAACTACTACGAAGTCTGCCGGACCAAGCTCGGCTGGGGCAGCAAGTTGGGTGGTGGAGGCGACTGATGCTCGATCCCGCGCGTAGCTACGACCTGATCGGTGACGTGCACGGTTGCGCTCTGACCCTTGAGCACTTGCTCGACCGGCTCGGTTACCACAAACAGGCAGGTGTCTGGCGGCATCCGTCGCGCATGGCGGTGTTCCTCGGCGACATCATCGACCGCGGCCCGCGGATTCGCGAGGCGCTGCACATCGTCCACGACATGGTCGAGGCCGGCCAGGCGCTGTGCATCATGGGCAACCATGAGTTCAACGCCCTCGGCTGGAGCACGCCGGCGCTGCCGGGCAGCGGCAAACAGTTCGTGCGCGAGCACACCCCGCGCCACGCCCGCCTGCTTCAGGAAACCCTGACCCAGTTCGAAGATCATCCCCAGGATTGGCACGACTTCCTGCAATGGTTCTACAAGCTGCCATTGTTCGTCGATGCCGAGCGTTTCCGCGTGGTGCATGCCTGTTGGGATGCCAGCCTGATCGAGCCGTTGCGCGGGTTGTTCCCCGACGGTTGCATCGACGAGCATTTCCTCCAGGCCTCCGCAGTGCCCGGCAGTTTCGCCTGCACCGTGTTCGATCGCCTGCTGCGCGGCACCGACATGCGCTTGCCCCACGGTTTGACCATGACCAGCGGCGACGGCCTGACGCGCTCGTTTTTCCGCACTAAATTCTGGGAAGACGACCCGCAAACCTACGGAGACATCGTGTTCCAGCCCGACGCCTTGCCCGAGCCGGTGGCCCGCACACCGCTGTCGTCCAGTGAAAAAGACAACTTGCTGCGCTACGGCATCGATGAGCCGATGCTGTTCGTCGGCCACTACTGGCGCAGCGGCAAACCGGCGCCGATCCGCCCGAACCTGGCGTGCCTGGATTACAGCGCGGTGCTCTACGGCAAACTGGTCGCTTATCGTCTGGATCAGGAAACCCGTCTCGACCCGCATAAATTTGTCTGGGTCGATGTCGAGCGGCCGGAGGTGTTGCAATGACGGCGGTGGCGGTATTGCGTCTACCACTGGCGGTAGATTTGAGCGGGTTCGTCAAACTGCTGCAGCGCATGCAAGTGCCCCATCGGGTCAGCGAAGAGGCGGGCGAGCAGGTACTGTGGGTACCGGCCAGCATCAGCGAAGACGTGCGCTCGTTGTACGAACGCTTTCCGGCCGGCGACCCCGATCAGCAACTGGATATCCCGGTGGCGCCGACCCTGCAACGTCCGGGTTTTGTCGAGCAATTGCGCCACAGCAAGGCCACGGCGTTCGTGCTGTTGCTGAGCCTGATCGTCGGCGTGGTGACGCTGCTGGGCGAAAACCTCGAGACGATGCGCTGGCTGACCTTCCTCGATTTCCGCGTGGTCGGCGACTACATCCATTTCACGCCACTGGCCGACAGCCTGGCGGCGGGGCAGTGGTGGCGTCTGGTGACGCCGATGCTGATCCACTTCGGCATCCTGCACCTGGCCATGAACGGCATGTGGTATTGGGAGCTGGGGCGGCGCATCGAGTCGCGTCAGGGCAGCATCAACCTGATCGGCCTGACGTTGCTGTTCAGCCTGGTATCCAACTATGCCCAGTTTTTTTTCAGCGGCCCGACCCTGTTTGGCGGGTTGTCCGGGGTGCTGTACGGCCTGCTCGGGCATTGCTGGATCTTCCAGTTGTTGTCGCCGAACCCTGCTTATCGCCTGCCTCGTGGGGTGTTGGTGATGATGCTGGTGTGGCTGTTGTTGTGCCTGTCGGGGCTGGTCTCGATGATCGGTTTCGGCGAAATTGCCAACGCGGCCCACGTCGGCGGGTTACTCATCGGATGCTTCACCGGTTTGTTGGGCGGTTTGTACAACCGCCGTAAACTGGCCGTCTAATCAGTTATGAATGAAGAGCGCGGAGCCCTTGATGTCCTCTTTCAACGAAATGATCAAAAACATTACCCCGGATATCTACCAGAGCCTGAAACTGGCGGTGGAAATCGGCAAATGGTCCGACGGTGGCAAACTCACCGCCGAGCAGCGCGAACTGTCCCTGCAAGCGATGATCGCCTGGGAAATCCAGAACCTGCCCGAGGAACAGCGCACCGGCTACATGGGCCCGCAGGAGTGCGCGTCGAAGTCGATCGAAGTGCCGAATATTCTGTTCAAGTCGGATGCCATCCATTGATCGAGATTGGCCGCGGTGCAATCAGCAAAATGTCGGCGCGCCTTGACGGGCCGAACGTGCAGTACGCTTTTCGTCTGGGCGACGCCGAGGTACCGGTCAATCCGTTGATCGGCACCACGGTGCGCCTGGAGTACCTGGGGGCGATCCACTGCACCCATTGCGGACGCAAGACCAAAACCAGTTTCAGCCAGGGTTACTGCTACCCGTGCATGACCAAACTGGCGCAGTGTGACATCTGCATCATGAGCCCGGAGCGTTGCCACTACGATGCCGGCACTTGCCGGGAGCCTGAGTGGGGCGAGAAGTTCTGCATGACCGACCATGTGGTTTACCTGGCCAATTCGTCGGGGATCAAGGTCGGCATTACCCGCGCCACCCAACTGCCGACCCGTTGGCTCGATCAGGGTGCCAGCCAGGCCTTGCCGATCGTGCGCGTCTCGACCCGCCAGCAGTCGGGCTTCGTCGAAGACCTGTTCCGCAGTCAAGTCGCTGACAAGACCAACTGGCGTGCTTTGCTCAAGGGCGATGCGGTGTCGGTGGACCTGGCGCAGGTTCGCGATCAGCTGTTTGAAAGCTGTGCCGAAGGTTTGCACAGTTTGCAGGAACGATTCGGCCTACAAGCAATCCAGACAATTACCGATGTCGAACCGCTCGAAATCCGCTATCCGGTCGAGCAGTACCCGGCCAAAATCGTCAGCTTCAACCTGGACAAGAACCCGATTGCCGAAGGCACGCTGTTGGGGATCAAGGGTCAATACCTGATTTTCGACACCGGCGTGATCAATATTCGTAAATACACGGCCTACCAGCTCGCCGTGCATCAGTAAGGACTCAAGCATGCGCACCGAACAACCGAAGATGATTTACCTGAAGGACTATCAGGCGCCCGAGTACCTGATCGACGAGACGCACCTGACCTTCGAGTTGTTCGAGGACCACAGCCTGGTCCATGCGCAACTGGTGATGCGCCGCAACCCTGAGCGTGGCCCGGGCCTGCCGCCATTGGTGCTCGACGGCCAGCAACTCGAGCTGCTGTCGGTGACCCTGGCCGACCAGGAGCTGAGCGCCACCGACTACCAACTGACCGAGAACCATCTGACCCTGCACCCGACCGCAACAAGCTTCACGGTCGACACCAGCGTCCGGATCCACCCGGAAACCAACACCGCCCTGGAAGGCCTGTACAAATCCGGCACGATGTTCTGCACCCAGTGCGAGGCCGAAGGTTTCCGCAAGATCACCTATTACCTCGACCGCCCGGACGTGATGAGCACGTTCACCACCACGGTGGTCGCCGAGCAGCACAGCTATCCGGTGCTGCTGTCCAACGGCAACCCGATTGCCTCCGGTCCCGGCGAAGA
>NZ_JBFTMK010000235.1:0-7286 GCF_056396965.1 Pseudomonas sp. 05N434 | reverse complement strand
GTCCTCGATGGCCTTGGCAATCCTGGCGTCCGGTGCCCACTTGTGGACCACCACGTGGATGTCACGCTCGCGCAGGTATCGGGTCAGTGCGGTGCAGTCGGCGTCGCTCCAGTCGATGTCCTGTCGGACGAACCAGCCGTCGACAAAAATCCCGAACTCGCCGAACAGGTAGGTGAACTCACTGGCCAGCGACAGCACGCGCAGATCCGGCACTGCCAGCAGCCGGGCACCGTAGTTGGCCTTGAGCTGGCGCAATCGGCCTTCGAGTGCGGCGAGGTTGCGCTCTATCCGAGGCGCATCGGGGGGAGACAGGCGTGCCAGGTCGGTAGCGATAATCGCCGACATGCGCATGGCGTTGACGGGGCCGAGCCAGGCGTACGGCGACAGTCCGCCATCGACGTCGCGTTCGGTTACCCAGGGAACGTCGTTCGATGGCACGCGGGCCACGGCCACTCCGGGCTTGACGGTGTCCCATGAGTGCGAGGCATCGATCTCGACGATTCGCAGATTGTGGCGACGTGCCGTGGTGTAAAGCGGATCCGCGCGCCAGAGGTTGCCCAGGGTAACTACGGCGGTGGCCTGCTGGAACACGGCGGGCTCCAGGCGCGACAGCGCGTTGGCCTGGCTTTCCATGGGCACGGCAGCGTCTGCCGGAAGGCGGACGACCTTGAGGGTTGTGCCGTCGCTGAGCGTCGAGGTGAGCGCATACACCGCCGGCAGTGCGACAAGCACCTGCTGCCTGCCGGTATCCGCGAAGGCAGAAAGCGGATTGCCCAGCAGCAGTACCAGCATCGCTAGCCAGGGTCGACGTGACATGCAAAGCCATTTCATACGCTGGCACCTCTGAACCGGGCCCCGGTAGCGCGGATGACGGTGGTGACGACGAACACCAGGGCGGCGACGATCACGATTGCGCCGCCTGTCGGTACGGGARTGTGAAATTGCATGGGTGCCAGGATGCCGACCACGCAGGAAAAAGTCGCGATCAGGATGGCGCGCACGACCAGCCCCGGGAGCGAATGGCTGATGTTGCGTGCTGCCGCGGCCGGTATGAGCAGAAGGGCTTCGACGAGTACTGCGCCGATGATTTTCAGGCAGGCTACCGTCACCAGGGTGACCAGTACGACAAACAGGTACTCGACGCTTCGCACGCGCACGCCGCGAGCATGTGCCAGGCTCGGATTGAGGCTGGCCAACAGCATGCCGTTGTACATCGGCAGTCCGAGCAGAGCACACGTCGCCGTTACCACAAGCAGCACGTTCATGTCGGTGTAGTCGACCGCCAGGATGGAACCGAACAGCACGCTTTCCATTACGTGCGTGTTGATCTTCGCCGACACGAACAGCAGCAACGAGGCCCCGACCGCCAGCGAGATGGACAAGAACACGCCGATCAGCGTGTCATTGGCCAGCGTGGTGCGGTGCTGCGTGTACTTCAGCGTCAGGGCGAACAGCAGGCAGAAGCCGAACATTGAGAAGTAGGGGGAGGTGTAGGACTCGCCGATCAGCACGCCAATGGCAACGCCGGTCATCGCCGCATTACCGACGGCCTGACTGAAGAACGCCATGCGCTTGATCATCACCATCGAGCCCAGCACACCCAGTAGCGGTCCGATGRGCACTGCACAGAGCAGCGCATTGATCACGAACTCGTACTCGAACGGTTGCGGCAGGATGCCACTCGCGGCAAGCGCCTGGAGCTGGTTGCGAATCAATTCGTACAGGGCACTCATTGGGTAGCCTCCAGAGGGTAGGCGACCTGGTCGGGCGAACCATGGAACAGCACCCGCCGGTTGATAACGGTCACCGATTGCGCGATGCGCCTGACTTGTTCCAGGTCATGGTTGATCCAGAGGATGGTGACGCCGCGGCCGTTCAGCTCGGCCACCAGCGCCTCCACCAGTCGCACACCCGGTTCGTCGATGCCGGCGGTCGGTTCGTCAAGGATCAGTAGCCAGGGCGCCGGGCTGATCGCCTGGGCCAGCAGCACTCGCTGACGCTGGCCACCGGACAGGCTGCCAAAAGGTTTTGCGCCCATTCCGGCCACGCCGGTGCGCTCCAGTGCTTGGGCATTGGCCGCCTTGGCAGATCGGCTTGAGCCCAGGAAGGCCGGCCTGCGTTGACCGAGAAGGGCCATGATGTCGTTGACCGTCATCGGCACGTTGCGGTCGAAGTCCGGCAATTGCGGAACATACCCCATGGGTGTCGTGACCTCGCCTTCGAACCGGACCGTCCCTGAATGCGGCATCTGGCCCAGCAGCGCACGCACCAGTGAAGTCTTGCCGCCGCCGTTCGGGCCTACCAGGCAGTGCAGCGCACCGGCTTCTACCCGGAAGCTCACTTTGTCGAGCACTTGCGTACCTCCCAGTTGCAGGGAGACGTTATCGAGCACTATGGCGGGGCCGCGCATCGCTTGTTCCTTCTTCATCGCGTTCATCGCTGCGTAAACTCAACGGCTTCGGCCAAGGTCTCGAGGTTTTCACGCATCGCCACCTCGAATTCGTCCGGGCTATAGGTATTGCCAGTGATGTGAGACAGCGCGAACACCTTCACGCCGGTGGCTGCCTCGATAGGCTTGGCCAGGTCGAGGGAGAAATTCTTCTCGGCAAAAAGCACACGCACATTGGCCCTCTTGATCGCGTCGATGGTGTTGGCCAACTGGCGCGCAGTCGGCGCGACGCCGTGACGCGGCTCGATCACCGCACTCACGAACAGGCCGAACTCTTGCATCATGTAGTCGTAGCCAGCGTGCGTTGTCGCGCACCGGAAGGAAGACAAATCCAGCGCGGCGAAACGGGTCATGAAGCCGGCCCTTAGCGCCCGGATACGCGCGGCATACGCCAGGGCGTTTTGTCGATACGCCGCAGCGTTGTCCGGGTCCAGTTCCCCCAGCCGGCGAGTGATCTCGAAGACCTGTTGTATCGCTGCCGTGGTGGATACGAAGGTATGCGGATTGACCACCTTGACGCCGTCCTGGCCGCCGCCGATTGGAATGAGCGCAACCGAGGCATTGGCCTGGATGATCGGCAGGGTCGCCCCGCGGCCAGCGGCCTTGATGATCTGGAAGGCCCATTCATCGTGTCCGATGCCGTTGACGACCAGAACATCGATATTCATCGCGCGGGTGATGTCATCGGGCTGCGGCTGGTAGTTGTGCGGATTCGCTTCCGCCGGGATGAGCGCAACGACTTCCGCCCGATCTCCAACGATATTTGCCACGAAGCTGTAGTAGGGATGCAGTGTGACGCCGATCTTGAGCTTCTTGCCCGAAGAGGGAGCCGGGCTGGCGAGTGCGATGGCGGGTATCAGCAGCAATAGCGCGATGCATCGGCGCCACAGTGCGCGGTGTTTCATAGAAACGGTCATGGCTGGGTTCCTTTTACGCGTTCGACTTCGCTGGCACCGTTGTAAGGGATGACCTGGCGCCAGCCGTCGCCGACCAGCGATTCGGGCTTGACGATGCCAGGGTAGGGCGCGTTCGGGTCGCGGTGGACCCAGATCGTCGCCTGGTTGGCCCACATGACACCGGCATGCGCGTGACCGATGACGAGCAGGTAGGCGCTCTGGCCCGGCGCGCGGCCGCCCGAGCCGTAATAGACCGTAGCGCCCTGGCCCTGGGTGGCTTGCGACACCTTGTTGGCGGTCTGGTCCGGCGGGGTGACAGGCGCATCGGCGTGCACGTCGCCGGAAGCGGCATGCGGCAGGTGAGTGCCAGGCAGAATCAATTGCCACTGCACCTCGCCATTGGTCTTCCAGAAGGCGTCACGGTAGAAGGGCGGCAGCAAGATTTTCTGCGCACGCTCCAGCGTGATCCAGCCGCCGGTATCGTTGTTGAACCAGATGATTTCTTCACCGGCCGGCAGCAGAGCGCTGTGAATCGCCTGATCGACCGCACCCAGGCCATCGAAGGAACGCACCTGCCAGCTCAAGGTTATCGGTGGGCCGACTTTCTGGGGGCGCAGCGTTATATAGCCTGCCACGCTGGCGATGACTGCCAGGGCCGCAAGCAACAGCGCCAGCGATTCCCATCGGCCGGATACCGGGCGCACCACCTTGATTGCGCTGTTTGCGTGATCGCTGGGCATATCTGCACCGGATGCGCGACGCGGCGATAGACGAGCCATCAGAGAAACGCGATCCAGCGGCCGAGGAACACCACGCCCGCCCACAATGCCAACGAACTGAACCCTGCGACACGCGCCTGGCTGGGAGGCGTTAGCGTTGTGTCCCATTCGGCAATGCGGCGAAAGACGCCCAAATGGAATACCCCCATGTTGAGCCCCGCCAGCAGTAACACGCCCATCTTGCACAAGAACGCGGTGTTCTCGGCATAGGTCGTGGCATTGGCGGCGAACATGAGCAGGCCGGTGATCACGCAAGCCACGAAAGCGACCCAGGTGAACGGCAGCAAATCTTTTATCAGCCGTAGCGCGCTGCGGCGATGGGAGGCAACGCCGAGCAGACGCAAATCGACGACGGCGATGGTCCCGAACACAAGGGCGATGCCGATCACATGCACCGATTCAAGGGTTGGAAAAGCGGAGCCCGACTCTCGGATGAAGGTGGCGACAGAGGTGTCCTGGAGGGCTTGTAGTGTTGGTTGAATGTCCATGGCGAATACCTGGGAGCTTTCGTTGAAAACGCTTAGATCGCGTAGGCGATCCAGCGACCACAGATGATGACGACGCACCACAAGCCAATCGACAGCCAGGCTAGCGCCTTGACAAGAGGAGGCTTGCCATCACGTTGTGCATCGTCGGCAGGGCGCAGAAGGGGGCGCCGCAGAAGCAAGGTCAGCGTGAACGCACTCACGACCAGTGCCATCTTCAGCCAGAAGGTCGAGTTGACGAGTACGCGATCAGGCTCGGCGATGATCATGATCAACCCCGTGAAGAGCAGGACGAGGAGCGCATTGCGCATCCACGGGTAGTACCGGCGAACGACGCCACGCAAGGGCTCGTCCGTGGCGAACACACCCGCCAGCCGAAGATCGGAGATGACCGCAGAGCCGAAGAGCACTGTGATAGCGAGGATATGAATGCTCTGGACGGTGGGTATGATCCAGAGAATGTCCCGGATGGCTGTGCTCAAAGGTGACGCATAGATCCAGGCAATGATGAGTGATGATGACATTTGCTGTTCTTCCCAATGGGTTAGAAGTCTTGAGGTTTTGCGATCGAGCGCAGACCCGCCGCATCCTCCGGCAGTAGGTACCCTTCCTTGATCGAAAGGGCCTTGGCGTCTTCGAATTTCTGTTCGTAGTTGCTGAAGCTTCCATAACGCTGGCCAAGCACGTCCCTGGAGTAAGGCACCTTGGTGTCGTAGATCAGTCCGCAGCCGGTCTCCTGATCCGTGAGGTAGGTCGCACTGGGCACCTGGATCCACGGCGGGCGTACGCCCCCTTGCAGGTTGCCGGTAACAGGGTCGCGTGCGGCGGTCTTGCCATCGCGGGCGACCCGCGGAGCATTCGGCATGGGTTTGCCTTGGCGCACCCATTGGTCCATGCGATCCAGGAGCGCCGAGACGACCAGCTCCGCCGGTTCGTCGTACAGCGTCCGGCACCGTGGGTCGTCGCCCTTGCCGATGTCGGCAGCGAGCTGTTCGGTATGCTCCGTACCGAGGTCGGCCAGCCGCAGGTGCGGCATGCCGGTCACTTCGTAGTAGCGAATCTGCGGGCTGTCGGTGTCCGGCGGCAGGTTGATGCCTTCGATCACGTCGTGCATCAGTTCGGACTGGCTGTAGACGGTCACGAACGGCACGCCATCGGGCGTATGGCGCGGCACCCGGATGACGTCGCCGCCCACTTCTCCGTAGGCCATGCGGCCGGTCATGTAGGCATCGATCAGCGGCCTTGCGTCGGGCATACGCCATTGCTGGTGCCGGCCCTGGTCGAGGTAGTCCATCCAGACTTGCGCGGTCACGGCCCAGCTATTGACGTAGATGCGTTGAACATCGAGACCGGCCAACGGGCTTTGCGCTGCATTGGTTTTCAGCAGCAACGCCAGTTGCGCCCCGATGCCCTGGGACTGTGGAGCAAACGGATCGGGAGCTTCACCGCGGGTGAAGTGTTCCGGGTCGTAATAGGTGCCCAGCGGCGCGTAGCGTGCAAAGTCGAAGCGGCGCATGAACTCGAAGTTCACGATCCGTCCGTACTGAGCGATCTGCTCGGCCTCGGCAGCCGGGGTGTCCGAGATGAACTTGGGATCGACTGGTGGCTTGTTCACATTCAGCGTGTACCCGACGTACGCGTAGCCGCGACGCAGCAAATAGTCGCGGGTCAGGATCCATCCCGCGGCGCGCTCGCCGAACCAGCTGAACGGCTCGATCACGACCGTGCCATTGAAGCGCGCGGGGTCAGCCGGTTTGCGCACCAGAATGCGTGTGGTGTAAGGCGCCTCCAACAGGGTTTTGCCCGAGGCGGTAATGGCCGGGGCAACGCCTTGCAGGTAAAACTCCTCCTCGATGTAGCCGTACTTGTCGAGGTCGCTGTATTCGGTGCCCGGGCGTTTCGCCGACGAGAGCGGTGGCTTGCCGGAGGGCGGCACCGCGATGGCCGTGGGCATGCGCGGCACTTCTGCGAATGTGTTCGACGTGAGGATCAACAACAGCAGGGCGCTTTGCAGCGTCGGCCGCAGGATGCTGATGGTTGTCAGTCTTTCCATTTGGTCAGCTCCCATGGCGATTAATGGCGACTTCACTCGAGACTGAGGGATGCCTTGCCCTCTTTATCGATCACGATCTGATTGTTCTCGCAGACATACTCTTGAATGGCGTAGTTGGACCGTTTGTACTCGAACGTGAAGCGATACGGGGTCTTGAGCACCTGCGGGTCCTCGATCACGACCTGGTTCTCCAGGTGATCCGGCGCCGTCAGCCTGATGCGTTCGGTGATCTTCATGTCCTTGCCGTGTGGAACGTCGTAGAAACTCACGTCCGTTCGCACCCGTTGTGTTTCCACGACGAGCGTGTCGCCTTCCCAATGGCCGCGTGAATGGCCTTGATATTTAGGGTCCAGGGTCTCTTTTGCAGGCATCGCTTCGTTCAAGAGAATCCGGCGGACCTGCTGGAGATACTCACCGAGGACAATCACTTGCTTGTCGTCGTGAATGATCTGGATCGGGAAGAGCGCCGCCATCAACGTTGGCATTCCCTCGGGCAGGCATCTGGAACTTGTTGTGGCCAACGGCGTTCCGGCCTCGTTCGCAGCGGCTTGTTTCTTCTTCAGCGCGACGTATTCGTCGGCATAGGGCGCCTTCAGGTCCATCGGTCCGCCTGGGTGCACCGGG
>NZ_JBFTMK010000234.1:0-7327 GCF_056396965.1 Pseudomonas sp. 05N434 | reverse complement strand
GGGCGAACTCTGCGGTCTGCTTCTGGTTCAGGTCACTGATGTCGGTCGGCAGCGTGGCGAGGAAACCGGCAAAGCGCTCACGCTCGGCGACCGAACGGGCGTCTTTGAAACTCAGGACGTGAATGATTTCGGTATTGTGATCCGAACGGCCGTAGTTGACCTCCCGCACCACATAAGGCATTGGCAGAATCCGCGCCTTGGCCCGCGCGAGCATGTAATACACATGGCCGATTTCCTGCCACTCGAAAATCGTGCCCTCCGGCATGGCCGCATACCAGTCCTGCAACAGCGAGGTGCGGTGCACCGCATAGAACGGCGGAATGTACTGGCCCATGTAGTCGAGCACGCGATCCTGCGCGCGCTCGGCGTTGTAATCCTCTTTTACCTTCTTGTCGCGACGGTAGTACTGCACATAGTTGGAGTGCGTCAGGTACATCAGGCAGTAGCCGTGGCACATGCCGTAATCAGGGTTGGCCTCGAGGAAGTTCACCGATTCGGTCAGTGCATCGTGCAGCAGGAAGTCATCGTCGGAAGCCAACACCATGTACGGCGTGGTGACCTGGCTGACGCCATACCCGAGCTTTTGCTGAAACCCCGTGTAGGTGAACTGCGGCAAATGACGATAGTCGACCGACGGAAAGTCGGTTGCGATGCGCTCATCGCCCTGCACGGACGAATCCAGCACCAGCACCTTGGCGGAGTAACGGCTGTAGTACTGCAAGGCGCGTCGCAGGAACGCCCTGCGGTTGTGGGTGATAACCACCACCGTGAACAGCTCGTTCAGCGGTGTCACGTTGGTTTGAGTGCTGCTTTGAACCTGCATTTTCCTATCCCCACAACCGGCCGATCGCCAAGTACCTGAAGCTGTTTTTGATTAACGAACGCGACGCAGATAGCCGTCCGGCGCCACGGTGATCAGCAGTTTGTTTTGCATCTGCTGGTCGATCTCGAAGTCCTTGTTCTCTTCCAGGTACTTCCACACCGCAGTTTTCGGGTTATCGCCCGGGCCCCATGGACGATCCGGGAAGAAATCGGCTGGCATGTCTTCGACCACGGTGTC
The DNA here is from genome assembly GCF_056396965.1 of Pseudomonas sp. 05N434. Lineage (NCBI taxonomy): Bacteria > Pseudomonadati > Pseudomonadota > Gammaproteobacteria > Pseudomonadales > Pseudomonadaceae > Pseudomonas > Pseudomonas sp. 05N434. The sequence goes on along the minus strand of NZ_JBFTMK010000234.1, from coordinate 6,267 downwards.
CATGACCACGCAGTAGCTGTCCACCGACACCAGTGGTGCGTACAGGCGCAGTTCTTCCAGCACGTGATCGTGGGTGTGGTTGGAATCGAGCACCAGAATGACTTTCTTGCCTTCAGCGGCAGCACGCACTTGGGCGGCGATGGCCGGGTCGATGCTCGAACCTTCGATCATCGAGATGCGCTTGCTCATCGGGTGACTCTCGATGGCTTCACGGTTGTGTGCACGGATATCGAGGTCGATGCCCAGCACTTCGCCGTGGCCTTGCAGCTCCAGCAAGGAGGCGTAGTAAATGATCGAGCCGCCGTGGGCGATGCCGCATTCGATCACCAGGTCCGGTTTGACCTGCCAGATGATTTCCTGCATCGCCATCATGTCTTGTGGCAGCTGGATGATCGGACGGCCCATCCACGAGAAGTGGTAGCTGTACTTGTGCTTGGCCGATTCGTTGAAGAAATCCCGGGCCAGGCCGGTGAGTTTCTGGTCGTCACCCTGCTGGGCGATCTGTTCCCGGCATTCGGCTTCGAAGGCTTTATTGATGGTGTTGTCGGTCATTTTAGAATCTCAATAGTCACTGGAACGAAGCGCTGTCGACGGCGTGATAGACGTAGCGTCCACCGGTCATCCGCTTGATTTCTTCGAGGTAGTTGGAGTTCATCACAAACAGGTTGGCGCCTTCGGGCAAGGCATCCATGGCCTCTTGGGGCGAAGACACCCGCACGCCGCTCAGGGGCAGATAACGGCCCTGTTTGGCCGGGTTGATATCCACCACGCGATCCACCGCCACACCTGCGCGTTGCAGGAACAGCGAATAAATCACGCCTTTGGACGAGGCACCCCAGATCGCCGAACCTTGCTCGGGCGCCGCTTGAATGATCTGCACCGCGCGCTCGAGGCTGCTGGTGAAACCGTCCGGCAATGCCAGGCGCGGCACCGGTTGGTCCGGTGTCAGGCGCAGCGTGGCCAGGTCGGCGACGATGTACAGGTATTGGCCACCGAACAGGTGACCGGCCTCGTGCACGGTGCCGAACATCCGGCGCAGGTCATCGAGGCGGAAATAATTGACGTGTTCGTAGAACAGGTCGAACCAGGCGCGGTGCTCAAGAATCCAGTCGAAGCACGGCACTTCGATGTAGATCTGCCCGCCCTGATTGGCCTCGGCCATCTCGGCGAGAAAACTCACCGGGTCCTGGATATGCTCCAGCACATGCCGCAGCACGATAGCGCCCGCCGACAATCCCAGGCCGCGGGTGAACGGCGCCTTGATCACGTCGGCGTTGTCGCCTTCGTAGGCCGGGTCGATACCGGTGATGGCGTAGCCCAGGCCTTTGAGCAGCTCAAGAAAGTAGCCTTTGCCGCAGCCGACTTCGATCAGTTCCTGCCCCTTGAAGTGGTGGGCAATGATCCCTTCGACATCGCTCAGGTGCTTCTGGAACTGGCCGGAATGCGCCTGCTCGTTCTGATAGTCGGCGTCGTAGCTGAGCTTGTCGGCGTCGAAAGYCTGATTGAAGATCAGCCCGCTCGTCTCGTCCTGCACCAACAGCATGTCGGCGCTGGCCGAAGCCCTGGCCGACTCCGGGTCGGCAAAGGTACGGTTCTGCAACACCGGCAGGTCGGCGACCCGATACAATTCATGCCTCATGCTCTGCTCCCAGTAGCTGTTGCAAGCGGTCCGCCACGCCCCAGAACGCCATCGGTTCATGGGTCGGGTATGGGTAATGGCCCAGGTTCAAACGGATCGTCGCGCCACGCTCACGCAGCCGCTGTTCGACCAGCGCCCTGACCGATACCGGCTGGCCACTGGAACAATTGATCACGCCATCGAATTCGCGCTGTTGCAGGATCGTGGCGAGGTAATCGGCGGCCGTGTCGATCGCCAGGTAATCGCGCAACTGCTCGCCGGCCGACATGTTGAAGCTGTCGTCCCCGGCGTCGATTGCCCGGTCCAGCGCCGCCAGCAAACTGTTGGGGTTCTGCCCTTCCCCGTGCAGGTAGAACAGCCGCGCCCATTGCAGGGTGAAGGGCTGTTGGCGCTGCAGGTTTTCGAGGAATAGACGCAAAGTGTTCTTGGCCAGCCCGTAAGGGTTGCTTGGCCGCGCCTCGGTCTGCTCGCTGAGCGGCCCGCTCTGCAGGCCGTATTCGAAACAGGTGCCGGTGACCAACACCTGCAATACGCCCGCCTCGACCGCGCCCTTGATGAAGCGGTAATCGGCCATCAGGTTGTGTTCGAAGTGAAACAGCGCCTGATAATTCGGCAACCCCGGCCAGGCGAGATGCGCCAAGGCATCGACGCCATCGGTCAGCGCGGCGAAGTCCAGGTCGGCGGCATGAACGTCCGCGGCCACGAATTCCACGGCGTTGATCCACGGTAATTGCGCGGCGGTCTCGGCGTTACGCGCCACGGCCCGCACCTCGCAGCCACGGGCGAGCAAAGCCGCGACCAGATGTCGGCCGACGAACCCGGTAGCACCGGTCACCAGCACCTTCACAGTACGGTCAACTCAGGCACGGCGATCACGAAACGGCCGTCCCACTGACGCACCTGCGCCAGCTGCTGACTGACTTCGTGCAGCAAATTCCATGGCAATACCAGAACGTAATCCGGCTTTTCCAGATCGATCTGCGCCGGCGAAACGATCGGAATGCGACTGCCCGGCAAGTACTTGCCCTGCTTGTGCGGATTGGCATCGGCCACCCAGGCCAACAGGTCCGGTTTGACCCCGGCGTAGTTGAGCAAGGTGTTGCCCTTGGCCGCCGCGCCATAACCGACCACGCGCTTGCCGTCGGCCTTGGCCTGCAACAGGAAACGCAGCAATCCGTGCTTGATGCGTTCTGCTGCGGGCGCCAGGGTCGCGTAGTACTCGGGGGTTTTCACTCCCGCTGCCAGTTCGGCCTGCAACTGCTGTTGAACGGCTGGCTGCACCTCACGGCGAACACCGTCGGCACGCTGGACGAACACCCGCAACGAACCGCCATGGGTCGACAACTGGCTGACATCGAACACTTCCAGGCCATTGCGCTCGCACAAGGTCTGCACGGCAGTCAGGGACAGGTAGGAATAGTGCTCGTGATACAGCGTGTCGAACTGCTGCCCGGCCATCAGCGTCAGCAGTTGCGGAAACTCGAACGTCGCCACACCGGTCGGCTTGAGCAAGGTGGAGAAACCACCGAGGAAATCATTAATGTCCGGCACATGCGCCAACACGTTGTTGGCGGCCATCAGGTCGGCGGCCCAGCCTTCGTTTTTCAGTTGCGCGGCGGTGTCGCGACCGAAGAACAGTTCGCGAATCTCCAGGCCTTTTTCCCGCGCCGCTTGCGCAGTGCTACGGGTCGGTTCAACGCCCAGACAAGGGATGCCACGCCCGGCCACGTACTGCAACAGGTAACCGTCGTTGGCGGCGATTTCCACCACGCGGCTGTCAGCGGTCAGGCCGAAGCGTTCGACCATCTCGGCGACATAGCGCTCGGCATGGGCCAGCCAGGTGCTGGAGAACGAACTGAAATACGCATACTCGGCATCGAACAGGCTATCGGCGCTGGTGTAATCCTCGGTCTGCACCAGCCAGCACTGCTGACACACCGCGACCTTCAATGGCACCCATTGCTCGGCTTGTTCCAGGCGATCCGCGTGCACATAGGCGTTGGATGGCGGCGAGGTGCCGAGATCGATCAGCGGCAAGGCCAGATGAGTACCGCAACCACGGCAGTTCATAGACGCACTCCAGCGAAGTGTTCATCGAGCAAGGGATGGCTGGAATCCCTGGCTGACAGATTATTGACAGGCAACGGCCAGGCGATCGCCAGCCGTGGATCGTTCACCGACAACCCGCCCTCGTGCGCAGGTGCGTAATCAGCGCTGTGCAAGTAGAGCAATTCGGCGTCATCGGTCAGCGTCTGGAAGCCGTGGGCGAACCCCTCCGGGATCAGCAAGCTGCGACCGTCACCGGCCTTCAGGTGCTCGGCGTGCCAGTGCAGAAAGGTTTCGGAGTCAGGGCGCAAGTCCACCGCCACATCCCAGACTTCGCCGCGCAGGCAGGTAATCAACTTGGCTTCCGGCGCATTGGAGTTTTGATAATGCAGACCACGCACACTGCCCCGCTCACGAGTGCAGGAGTGGTTGATCTGGCGGATATGAAACGGCTGGCCGAAAGCGCTCAGGCTGCCTTCGCAAAACAACCGGGCGAAGTGCCCGCGATCATCTTCGAAGCGTTTGTGCTGCACGCTGAACAGACCGGCCAGCGGTAAGGCTTTCAACAAGAACTCGCTCACAACGCGCCTCGGTACAGGTTCAACTGGTTCAGGGTGACTTCACGCATGTCATCACCGTTCTGCCACGCCAGGTGCCAATCGAGGGTCTGGGTCAGGCACTGCTGCAACGACCAGCGCGGTTGCCAGGCCAACCGTTGACGGGCGCGACTGCTGTCCAGGCGCAGCAGGCCGGCTTCGTGCAAATCACTCGGCTCGATACGCAATCCGCGCGCTTGCGGCCAGCGGCTGGCGAGCAACTCCACCACTTCGCCGACGCTGCACATGTCCGCTTCGCTTGGGCCGAAGTTCCATGCGCCGGCAAACTGCGGGCCTTGCTCATAGAGGCCTGCGGCGAGTTGCAGGTAACCCGCCAAAGGTTCAAGAGCGTGCTGCCAGGGGCGCACGGCCTGCGGGTAGCGCAGGGTCACTGGTTGGTCGGCCGACCAGGCCTTGAGCACATCGGGAATCAGGCGTTCAGGCGCAAAGTCACCGCCGCCCAGCACGTTGCCAGCACGGGCGGTGGCCAACGCCAAGCCATGCTCGGCGTACTTGTCAGCCGGGAAAAACGAGGCAGCGTAAGACTGCGCCAACAATTCGCAACAAGCCTTGCTGCTGCTGTAAGGATCGTGACCGCCCAAGGCTTCGTCTTCGCGGTACGGCCACAGCCATTCCTTGTTGGCATAGACCTTGTCGGTGGTCACCAGCACACAGGCACGCACGCCGCCGACCTGGCGGATCGCTTCGAGCAGATTGAGCGTGCCCATGACGTTGCTGGAGTAAGTGCCAAGCGGATCGCGATAGCCTTCGCGCACCAGCGGTTGGGCCGCCAGGTGCAGGACGATTTGCGGCTGGGTTTCGACGATCAGTTCCAGCAAGGCGCCCAGATCACGCAGATCACCACGCTGATCGTTGATGCCCTCGTGTACCCGCGCCAGTTCGAACAGGCTCGGCTCGGTGGACGGATCGAGCGAAAACCCGCTGACCTCGGCCCCGAGGCTTTGCAGCCACAACGTCAACCAGCTGCCCTTGAAACCGGTGTGGCCGGTCAGCAGCACCCGTTTGCCACGCCAGAACTCCGGACTCAGGCCCATTGCTTCCATGGGGCCTCCCCGCTCTGCCACAGCGCTTCGAGGTGGTTCTTGTCGCGCAGGGTGTCCATCGGGTGCCAGAAGCCTTCGTGTTCGAAAGCCTTCAACTGTTCGTCCTGGGCCAGCCGGGTCAACGGCTCGGCTTCCCAAGTGGTCTCGTCACCGCCGATGTACGACAGCACTTTCGGCGACAGCACGAAGAACCCGCCATTGATCCAGCCACCATCGCCACGGGGTTTCTCGGTGAAACCGAGCACCTGATCGCCGTGACGCTCCAGGGCGCCGTAACGGCCCGGCGGTTGTACGGCGGTGACGGTCGCCAGACGACCGTGGGCGCTGTGGTAGTCCACCAGTTGACGGATATTGATATCGGAGACGCCATCGCCATAGGTGAAGCAGAACGCCTCTTCGTCCTTGAGGTAACGACCGGCGCGCAGCAAGCGGCCACCGGTCATGGTTTCCTCGCCGGTGTCGATGAGGGTGACGCTCCACGGCTCGCTGTAGTTCTGATGCACGTCCATGCGGTTGTTGCGCATGTCGAAGGTGACGTCGGAGGTGTGGAGGAAGTAGTTGGCGAAGAAGTCCTTGATCGCATAGCCCTTGTAGCCAAGGCAGATCACGAAGTCATGAATCCCGTGGGCGGAGTACTGTTTCATGATGTGCCAAAGAATTGGCTTGCCACCGATCTCGATCATCGGCTTGGGCTTGAGGTGCGACTCTTCGCTGATGCGCGTGCCCAGGCCACCCGCCAGAATTACTGCCTTCATCGTCTCCCCTCTTGTTCTTCACAGAGCTCGGCCAAGCTATTTCATGCTTTTGCGGGCTGTCTGGCTAAAACGCTCTGCCGTGTCAGGCGCTGGCGTACCGGCCGCAAGCGCTCGTTTTATGGCGATATGAGGGGGGACTTGCAGGAAACGCGCCAGCTCTTTCAGGT
>NZ_JBFTMK010000233.1:0-10901 GCF_056396965.1 Pseudomonas sp. 05N434 | reverse complement strand
GCTTCTGACACAACAGCGTTTTCACTAAGTCATTAACGCCCGGGCATTGGACTGCGTGGACGTTTTACATCGCGTTTTCGCCTTACCGTGTCAGGGCTGGTAATGCGGCTCGGTTGAGGTAATCGGGGCGTGCGCAGTAACAGACTGATTTCCTCTGCGCTGACCGCTCTGCTGAAAAAGTGGCCCTGAATTTCATCGCAGCCGTTTTCACGCAGGAAGGTTTGCTGCTCTTCGGTTTCGACACCTTCGGCTATGACCTTGAGGTTCAGTTGGTGCCCCAACGAAATCACTGCGGTAGCGATGGCTTTGTCGTTCTCGTTGTCGGGCAGATCGTGCACGAAAGACTGGTCGATCTTGAGCCTTGCGATGGGGAAGCTTTTCAATGCGGCGAGGCTGGAGTAGCCGGTGCCGAAGTCGTCGATCGACAGACTGATCCCCATTGATTGCAGTTCCTTCATTTTGCTGATGGCTTGCTGAAGGTCTTGCATGATCAGACTTTCGGTCAGCTCCAGCTCAAGGTACATCGGGTCCAGTCCGGTCTCTTGCAAGGCATGCCTCACCCGGTCGATCAGGTCCCTTTCGATGAACTGGCGTGCTGAAATATTCACCGACATGGTGATCGGCGGCCAGCCCGCATCCTGCCAGTCCTTGTTCTGTCTGCACGCGGTATGAATCACCCAATCGCCTATGGGCACGATCAACCCGGTCTCTTCGGCCTGCGGAATGAATTTGACTGGAGACACCATGCCGAGCTCGGGGTGCTGCCAGCGGATCAGTGCTTCAACGCCGATAATCTGACCTGTCTGCAAATCCACCTGTGGCTGGTACAGCAGCAGGAACTCGTCATGGTTGAGTGCGTTTCGTAGCCCGTCTTGCATGGCGAGCTTGCCCTGATCCTTGTTATTCATCTCGCTCGTATAGAACTGGTAACTGTTGCGACCCAGTTCCTTGGCCCGGTACATGGCGGCGTCCGCATTGCTGAGCAACGTGTCGGTATCGCTGCCGTCAGCTGGGTAGGTGGCCAACCCCATGCTGYAGGTGACGTGGAGTGTATGCCCGCTGAGCTGAATCGGCCGCAGGATGGCTTCCTGGATCTTGTGCAGGGCTGGAGTAACGCCGTCGAGGTCTGAGGGCTGGTCGAACAGGATGATCACAAACTCGTCGCCACCCAGTCGCACGACGGTGTCGGTGCGGCGCACACACTCCTGCATGCGCTGGGCGACGGTTTTCAGCAGTACGTCTCCAGCGCTGTGCCCAAGGCTGTCATTCACCAGTTTGAACTTGTCCAGATCGAGAAACACCACCGTCACCAGCCGGCTGTAGCGCTGGGCATACAGTATTGCCTGCTTGAGACGGTCTTCGAGCAGGGTGCGATTCGGCAGCCCGGTCAGTGCGTCATGGTCGCCCATATAGCGAATGCGCTTTTCGGTCAGTTGGCGTTCTATCGCAATACCGGCAAGAGGTGTCGCCATGTCGATCAGTCGCGTCTCGGTCGAGCTAGGGCTGCGGACGGTGTTGGAATACAAGGCAAACGTACCCAATACCTTTCGCTCATGGGACAGAATCGGCGTCGACCAGCAGGCGCGAAATCCATAGGGCGCAGCGGCTGATCGGTACTCCTCCCACAGCGGGTCCAGCTCGATATCCGTGACGATGACCGGTTCTCGTCGATACACCGCGGTGCCGCAAGAGCCTACGTTTGGACCGATCGCAATCCCGTCAATGAGCTGGTTATAGGCTTTCGGCAAACTGGGGGCAGCCCCGTGCAGCAGGTGTTTGCCATCCTCATCCAGCACCAGGATGGACACCATCATCCCCTCCAGTTGGGACTCGACCAGGTGAGCCAGGCTCTCGAGGACTTCTGCAAGCTCGGTGCTCCTGGCGATCAGCTCCAGGACATGACCTTGTCCGGCACGGATGATGGCTTCTTGCTCTAATCGGTTGTTTTGCAGGGCGAGCCGCTCTGTGGCGATACTCAATTGGACCGTCTTTTTTTCCAGCTGAAGACGGTCTTTGAGGAATTGATTCACCGCGCGAGCCATGTTGCCGATCTCGTCTTTCCCATGTTCCACCATCATCAAATGCGTTTTGTCAGTGCGTTCCTGACGCAATTGCCGGCTTATTTCATTCAGGCGCACAAGCACATGACGGCCCATGAAGACCCGGGTCACGAACCAGGCGAACACCAGGCTGGCGCCCAACATGATCAGCACCCATTGCTGGCTACGATTTGAGGCCTCGACCAGGCGCTGCACGGCTTCGCGATAGTCTTCGGTGTAAGCACTGGATTGCGCACGGGCCACCGCGACCAGAACCCCGGCCTCATTCTTCAACTCCTCATTGAAGCGCTGGATGACGTTGTGCTGATTGATGAGTCTCAGGCGCAGGGAGAAGAGATCGGCCGTCTCCACATCAGCGTCGGGTAATTTGCCTGCGGCGCGTGACAGGCGCTCATATCGGATCCGCAGCCGTTGCACGGCATCGCTGTCATTAGCCTGCGGCAGATCGAAAAGTAACACCGCCAGTTCCAGGCTGGCCCGGGTCTGGGTCGCGGTCAACCGGGCAGCGTGATCCTCCAGGGCTTGCTCGAAGGTGACCTCGGTCTGCAACAGGCTTTCTCGCAGTTGCGCAACGATGTTGGCGGTATTGCGGAACATCTGACTCGACTGATGCATGTCGAGTATCGCCTCGCCACTGTTCGCGGCAGTCAGCTCCTGCACCAGTTGATCAAGGGCTTCAAGCTGTTCGACGGTCGCCGCATAGCTTGAACGCAGGGCGTCGGGGGAACGGGTTGTCAGAAGCTGATCGGTCTGGCGTTCGATCAGCAAGGTCCGCTGCACCATGTCTTGCCCATTTTGCATGCGCACCAGTCGTTCATCCGTCAGCTGGCGGGTGGCGCTGTTTGACGTGCGCAACGCGTAGACCGCTGTGGCACCACCCGCCAGGATCAGCAGCGCCAGCGTCAGGAACGCCTTGGTCAATGAGGCAATCGAGTAGTCGAAATAGATATCGTTGATGGCCAGCGTGTGGGTCCAGCGCTTGCCATAGCGCTGAAGCAGCTCCTTGGTGAGCGCCGGCATCTTCTCGCCACTTTCGGAGATCGCCACATCGCGCACTTCCAGCAACGTACATTCTCGACAGGCCCGAATGACGTTTTCCATGGCCTTGGCTTTCGCCATGGCGATGCTGTATTTGGAGTCGGTCAGGATGACCACGCCGGCGTGTCCGTTTGACTGTGCCACTGCCGCCATGGCCGTGAGGCGAGCCACTTCGAGCGGGTCGGTCGTGACGTTCATGGCCACCGGCGTGCCGTCAATCGGCCCGGGGCGTGCCCCGGCGTGCCAGCCAACCACCGGCACATCCCTGTTGGCGAAGAGGATCAGCGCCGCATTGTTCTCAAGGGCATCGGAACCGCACAGAATGAGGCCGTCGGGTTTCTCTGCCAGCGCATCGGAGAAGGCCTTTGCGCGCCCGGCCGATGATCCAGCGCCATCGAATATCTTCAGCGTCCAGCCCATCGCCTTGGCTGCCTCGCGAGCGCCCTGCGCGACACCGACGATGTTCTGCTGTCATCAGGTCTTCGGTGGTTAAAAGTGCGCGAACTTTAGTTTTACAGTACTCATCCTTTACGCAACTTTGAAAGATGCTCTTCATAAGCACGACTGAATTCGCGCCTGAATAAATTGCGCGGGTACTCACTTTTTAGAATAAAGCCTATAACCAAAGATACTAAATAATGACCTCCGATCACCGATCTTGAAACGCCTCGGTGTTCACCCCACTGGTCGGAGAGTTTCTTGACAAGCATTGAACAGCGCTAACACTTCCTTGAATTGTAAGGATTAGAGATAACGCCAAAGAGGCGTTGGGCAAAAGGTTAATCCGCTGGAAACGGATTCAGTCGTACGTTGCGTTATGTATTCGAGACGGCCGACTGACGCCCAAACACGAGGCAGAGGAAGCCGTGCATGGCAATCACGCAAAACAACCGTTTGGTGCAGGTAAACTGCCCCCTCGGCGGCGATGTCCTGCTGCTGCGGAGCATGGAAGGCAACGAAGAATTGGGGCGGTTGTTCCACTATGAATTGAACCTCACCTCCGAAGACCGGGCGATCACRTTCGACCATTTGCTGGGCAAGCCGATGGGCCTGACCCTGGAGCTGCACGACGGCGGCAAACGCTACTTCCACGGCATTGCCTGCAGCTGTCGACAACTGACCGGCCATGGCCAGTTCGCCGGCTACCACGTCAGCCTGCGGCCCTGGTTCTGGCTGCTCACGCGCACCTCGGATTGCCGGATTTTCCAGAACAATACGGTGCCGGACATCATCAAGCAGGTGTTCCGCGACCTCGGTTTTTCCGATTTCGAAGACAGCCTGAGCGGCAGCTACCGCCAGTGGGAATATTGCGTGCAGTACCGCGAAACCAGCTTCGATTTCGTCAGCCGCTTGATGGAACAGGAAGGGATCTATTACTACTTCCGCCATGAGCAAGCGCGTCATGTACTGGTGTTGGCCGACGCCTATGGCGCCCACTCCACGGTGGCAGATTACGACTCAGTGCCGTTCTACCCGCCCGATCGGCAAATGCGCGAGCGCGATCATTTCTACGATTGGCAACTGACGCGGGAAGTCCAACCCGGTTCGCTGGAGCTCAACGATTACGACTTCCAGCGACCCCGCGCCAACCTTGAGGTGCGCTCCAGTGTGTCGCGCAGCCACAGCAACGGYGACTACCCGCTCTACGACTACCCCGGTGAATACGCACAGAGCAACGACGGCGAGCACTATGCGCGTACCCGCATCGAAGCCATCCACAGCCAGTTCGAGCGCGTACAACTGCGCGGCCGTGCCCGCGGACTGGGCTCCGGCCACCTGTTCTCGCTGACCGGCTATGAGCGCGAAGACCAGAACCGCGAATACCTGGTGGTCAGCGCGCGCTACCACATCCACCAGGAGCCCTATGAAAGTGGCACCCAGGATCTCTCCGAGCAGTTCGTGGGCGAACTCGCTTGCATGGATGCCAGCCAGGTTTTCCACCCCCTCCCCCTGACCCCCATGCCGATTGTCCGAGGGCCACAGACCGCGGTGGTGGTCGGCCCCAATGGCGAGGAGATTTGGACCGACCAGTATGGCCGGGTCAAAGTGCACTTCTACTGGGATCGCCACGACCAATCCAACGAGAACAGCTCCTGCTGGATGCGCGTCTCCCAGGCCTGGGCCGGCAAGAACTGGGGGGCGATGCAGATCCCGCGAATCGGTCAGGAAGTGATTGTCAGTTTTCTCGAAGGCGACCCGGATCGGCCGATCATCACCGGCCGCGTCTACAACGCCGAACAGACCGTGCCCTACACGCTGCCGGCCAATGCCACCCAGAGCGGCGTGAAGAGCCGTTCAAGCAAGGGCGGCTCACCGGCCAACTTCAATGAAATCCGCATGGAAGACAAGAAAGGCGCGGAGCAACTGTTTATCCACGCCGAGAAGAACCAGGACATTGAGGTCGAGAACGACGAGACCCACTGGGTCGGCCACGACCGCAGCAAGAGCATCGACAACGACGAAACCGTGCACGTCAAACACGACCGCACCGAAACCGTCGATAACAACGAGACCATCACCATTGGCGTCAACCGTACGGAACGCGTCGGCAGCAACGAGACCATCAACATTGGCAGCAACCGCACGATCAGCGTCGGCGCCAACGAAACCGCGACCGTGACCCTGCAGCGCACCCATGCGGTAGGTATCAACGAGACGATCGCCATCGGCGCAGCGCAGGAAGTTGTCATCGGTGCCTTTCAAACGGTGAATGTCGGGGCCTACCAAAACGTCAATGTGGGCCTCTACCAGTCGACCAATGTGGGCGCCAACCGCTCGGTGGACGTGGGTGCCAATCTTTCAACCACAGTAAAGGCAAACGAATCGCGCAAGGTCGGTGCAGGACGCACGACCGATATCGACAACAACGATGCGCTGACGGTGGGCAAGGACCTTGTCATCGATGCCGGTGACTCGGTGACCATCACCACCGGCAAAGCCAGCATCGTCATGAAGAAGGACGGCACCATCAGCATCCGCGGCAAGGACATCACCATAGACGGCTCTGGCGCGATCAACATCAAGGCCAACAAGAACGTGGTGATCAAGGGACGCAAGATCCTGCAAAACTAGGAGTCACGCGTATGACGGTTCAATACCCACTACCCACCCAGGCCCGCATCGATGGCGTGGTCATCGGCGTCCTGCTCGACCTGCCGCAAGCCAGTGCGCCCCTGGTGACCTACCCCGGTTGCCCCGAGGAACAGAGCATCGCCGCCCGCAGCACCACCCTGCTCGCCCCTGCAGACATCGGCACCCAGGTGGCGCTGATGTTCGAAGATGGCGACCCTTTCCGCCCGCTAGTGATCGGCCGCCTGCTTGGCCAGACCGCGGCGCCCGCACCGGTTGCCTGCGTGCAACTGGACGACCAGCGCCTGGAATTGAGTGCCGAACGCGAGATCGTGCTGCGTTGCGGCAAGGCCAGTATCACCCTGACCCGAGCGGGCAAAGTGATTATCCAGGGCGCCTACCTGTCCAGCCGCTCCAGCGGGGTCAACCGCATCAAGGGTGGTTCGGTGCAGATCAACTAGACAGGTATTCGGCCCATGGAACTGCTCAACGCCAGCAAACTGCTTGCTGCCTATACCCAGGGCACGGAGCCCGATGGCCGCGAATCCCTGGTGGTGGTGGCCAAAGGCACTTTCAATCTGCCGCTGGACGGCCGCGCGGCGACCCTCGCCGACAGCCAGCAACCGCTGCTGATGGCCGATACCTTCCTCGGCGAGCCTGGTCTCAGCGCCCCGCTGCAGGAAATGGACTTCGCCCCGGTCAAGCCATTCTGCGATGTGCTGGTGCGCGGCAAGGCCTATGCCCCAGGCGGGCGGCCCGTGAGGCAACTGGCTGCGGGCATTCGCGTCGGTCAGATGAGCAAAGCCTTTTCCGTCCTCGGCCCCCGGCAGTGGCAACCGGGGCTGTTGGGCGTTTCTCCCGGCTTACCGCAGCCCTTCACCGAGCAGCACATCTCTTATGCCCAGGCCTTTGGCGGCAGTCATCCGATGGCCAAAAACTCCGAAATGCGTCACTGCTACCTGGACAATCCGACCGGTTGTGGCTGGTTCCCAAGCCGCATGGGTAGTGCTGACATCGTTGGCATGCCGATGCCGAACACCGAGGAATTGGGCAAGGCGATCGACAGTCCCTCTGGCGACTACCGCCCGATGGCCCTCGGCCCCATCGGCCGTAGCTGGCCGCAACGCGCCCGCTTCGCCGGTACTTACGACGAGGCCTGGTTGGCCGACTGCTTTCCGTTTCTGCCGGGTGATTTCGACCGCCGCTACTTTCAGGCGGCCCCTGACGATCAGCAGATCCACTATCTGCGAGGCGGCGAGGACGTGCTGCTGCTCAACCTCACACCCCTGGAGCGCGCGGGCTTTCGCATCCCCGAAATCGACGTGCCGGTGACCTTCTTTCTGAAAAAAGGTGGTCATGAGACTGTGCAGGCGGTGATCGACACCCTGCTGATCGACACCGACGCGCTCCAGGTGCAACTGACCTGGCGTGTCGCCCGCCCGCTACGGCGCAACATGTTCGAGATCGCTCAGGTGCTGGTCGGCACGATGTCCACGGGCTGGTGGCGCGCCCGTGAACTGGGCAAGGATTACTACCCGTCGCTCTCCTCCTTGGTAAAAGACAAGCACGCACCCGAGGAGACGGACTGATGACCACGCTTTGCATCATCGGCTCCGGCATGGTCAGTGCTGTCGGCCTCAGCGCACCCGCGAGCTGCGCGGCGATCCGCTGCGCCATCGACAATTTCCAGGAAACCCGCTTTATCGACCAAGGCGGCGAATGGCTGATTGCCGCCAGCGTGCCTTTGGAACAGCCATGGCGCGGCCGCACCAAGCTGATCAAGATGGCCGCCCGGGCCATCGCCGAGGCGCTGCAAAGCACCCCCAACGTCGACCCGGAAAAGACCCCGCTGCTGCTGGGGGTGGCGGAAGTCGAGCGCCCCGGCCGCCTCGATGGTCTCGATAAGGAGCTGCTGCACGCCATCGAAGCCGAACTGGGCCTGCGCTTTCATTCCGGTTCCAACGTCATTGCCCGTGGTCGGGTCAGCGCTGCCGTGGCCCTGCTGAATGCGCGCACGCTGATCTACCAGGGCGGCCATCGCCACGTGCTGATTGCCGGCGTCGACTCCTTCCTCAGCGGACCGACCCTGGCCGCTTTCGAAGCACGCGAACGCCTGCTCACCAGCCAGAACTCCAACGGATTTATCCCCGGCGAAGGCGCCGCCGCCGTGGTGCTGGCCGCCCCCGTTGCCAGCAAAGAGCCGCAATTGGCCTGCATCGGCCTGGGGTTCGGTATGGAGAAGGCCACGGTGGAGGCCGAAGACATTCCCTTGCGCGCCGATGGCCTGACTCAAGCCGTACGCGCCGCCCTGAGCGAAGTCGGCTGTGGGTTGGAGCAAATGGATTATCGGCTCACCGACATCTCCGGCGAGCAGTACTACTTCAAGGAAGCGTCCTTGGCCCTGAGCCGCACCCTGCGCGTGCGCAAGGAGTTCTTCCACCTCTGGCACCCCGCCGACTGCATCGGCGAAGTCGGCGCCGCCATCGGCCCGGCGATGCTCGCCGTGGCCCTGGCCGCCAGCCGCAACGGCTATGGCGAAGGCCCGAATATCTTCTGCCACTTGGGCAACGACGCCGGCGAACGCGCCGCCGCGATGCTCAGTTACCAGACTGTGAGGGCTGCGTGATGGCGAATGAGGTCTACGCCAACAATATGGAGGTTTCTTGCAAGGCGGCGGCTGGCAAGTCGATCGCCTGCTTTCCGGATGTCTGCTTCACCCCGCCTCAGGCGCCCCCCACGCCAACCGGAGTGCCCATCCCCTATCCGAATACMGGTATGGCCAAGGACACGACCAAGGGCAGTCGTACGGTGAAGATCAGTGGTAAGGAAGTGATGCTCAAGAACAAGAGTTACTTCAAGACCAGCTATGGGGATGAGGCCGGTTGCGCGCCGAAGAAGGGCGTGATCACCAGTAAGATCAAGGGCAAGGTGTACTTCACCTCCTGGTCGATGGATGTGAAGTTCGAAGGCGAGAACGTAGTGCGACACATGGACCTGACAACCCACAACCACGCATCATCACCTGGTAACACGCCAACGTGGATGCATGTGGATGCGATAGCGTTCGACACCAGCGAAGGCCAGGTCTGCAAAGACGAGCAAAACGCTGCCGAGGATAAATGCAAGGATGCGAAGATACGTCCCAAGCGGGAGACCGCGAGAGGCAACAAAGTACCGGATGGAATGGATTGCGACGATGAATGCAAGAAAGCCAAGGCATGCGTGCTCAAACCGAAAAAAAAAGACAAGAGTTTTTGCTGTCACCCGGAGATCACAGGTCACCACCTGATCGAGGTACATTGTTTCTCTAAGACGGGGGAACGTGGCACTGCCTTGACTGGCTTCGAGAAGTACAAGCAAGACAACGCGCCGTGCGTGTGTGCATCCCAGTCGCGCGACGACGGTACCCATGGAATCCTCCATGCGGTCCAGGGCCAGATGGAGGCGGCCCACAACGACGGTCCGGTGTTGCAATCCTGGCCGGACTCCGGTGACAAGATCAAACCAGGCAGCGACCAGCGACTACCCGCTAATGCCAAATGGACTTACAAAAATGCCCGTGAAGCAGGTGCACTTGCCCACAGTACGGCATTCCCTCATTGCAACTCGAAGTGCATAGCCAACCAGCTGGACGACTATCACCAGAAAAAATGTGACATGGAAGACAACACACCAGTGCGCAGCGATCCAGGCTCGGACAAGCGCTCTTCCGGCACGCTGACTGCCACGCAGCAGAACGCCGTCGACCAGGCGATCGAGGCCATCAAAGGCATCACATCCAACGCCCACTCTGCCGCTTAATTTTCAATTTCAAGAACGATAGGTTTGCTATGTCTAACGAATACTCCTTCCTTTCCGGCTTCATGCAGAGCCGCAATGTTGGTCGAGTCATCGCCCAAGTCGATGTATTGAAGGAAAGTGGCTCGACCGCCTCCAAACTGCTCAAGTGGGACAGGTCCCAGAACCGCTGGTTCTCCTTCAACCTCGAGTGGCACGCCACGCGAATCTGCGCAATTGAAGTACCGGAAATCATGGTTTTCGCTACAGGTCCAGACGGTATTGTGTCAGTCAGCACAATGGTTGGCTCAACCGAAGAAGAGATCGACGACTCGCTCGATGGCCCTGCTCGTCGCGGTCCTATTCGGGATCTGCAACTCATCAACGGTGTTCCCTACGCCACTGGCATGGGCCGCCAGGTTTACCGTCGCGAGGGACCAGCCAAATGGACGCGTCAGGACCAGGGAGTGGTTTTACCCAGAGGCGAGATTGAACTATGCGGTTTCAACTCCATCGACGGTATCAGAGAAGAAAATCTCTATGCCGTCGGATTCAATGGCGAAATTTGGCAACGCCTGGAAGGCAAATGGTTCAATCGGGAAAGTCCAACCAATCTCGTATTGCATCGGGTCAARGTCGTTCGCGAAGATTTAGTGTTTGTATGCGGGCAGATGGGCACTTTGCTGCGTGGCGATGGTTCGCAGTGGGAAGCCGTTGGACAGGACGCAACCAGCGAAGACCTCTGGGGTATGGAGTGGTTCAACGGCGAGCTCTATTTGGCCTGTGATTCCGGTCTATTGCGCCTCGACGGCAATGACAATCTGGTTGCAGTCGACATGAATTTGCCCAGTAAGCCCAGTAGCCGCCATCTCCATGCAAATGATGGTGTTCTCTGGTCCTGCGGACCGAAGAACGTAGTCTGGACCGAGGATGGGCAGCGTTGGACCGAGGTGACCC